>NZ_CEYADA010000029.1:0-1099 GCF_982780845.1 Thalassococcus sp. | reverse complement strand
AGTGCATGACCCAACGACACCCAAACTTTAGGTCTATCTGGCGTTTGTTCTAGTATGCCATGGTAAATATCTATCGCTTCATCTAATTGCCCTACACCAACAAGTGCATGGGCAAGACTGGTTTTAATAACAAAACTGTCTGGGCTTCTTGAAAGTCTTTGTCGCGCAACGTTTACGGCCTCGGGAAACTTACCCAACTTTGAAAGCACGTTTTGATAAGCTAGCGCCGCTCGCTCGTTGTCCGGGTATAATTCCACACAACTTTCCAACAAAAATTCTGCATCACTGTACACCTTCAACTGCATACCAATTTCAGCCAACAACATCATAGCTTCAGGGTGATGCTTCTGTTTAGCCAAAAATTGGCGGCACACTTGCTCTGCCGCAGCGAACTGCTTTTCGTACATAAGGTCGTAGGCACCCAGAATTGGCGGAGGAAGAGACTGCAAATGCGCAATCTGATTTGATGCCATTTGTTCAGCGGTAGCGTCGCGATGATTTTGATAGATTAAGAGCAACTTTTTCCAACTGCTTATAAGAGCGGGGTTAAAATGCGTTGCTTTAAAGAACGCACTTGCTGCGTTTTGCTGGTCTCCAACAGCTTCATGACAGTAAGCAAGCTCTTGGTATCCCCTGCCGTAATCTGGGCGAAGAGATAGAAGAGTGTCGATAGCCTTAAAAGCATCGCTATGTTGGTTCGAGAGCCTGTAAGTGACGGCGGCCAAATAAAGTACTTCTGCTTCTTGCTGCTCATTTAGCGACAAGGGCAATAAATCTTGAATATACGATTTCGCAGTTGATAACTGACCGCGTTGAAGCGCTTGCTTAATAGCGCGAACTTGATGTTGAAAATCTTCTGTTGTCATAGCCTTCGTTATAATTCTTGGTAGCGCAGGTGATAATTGGCGAAAGCCAAAAGGGTATGTATTTAATACTACCGAATTTTTCTAAGATAAGTAATGAAAACGGCAGGCCTAGGCCTGCCGTTCAATGCACTGTGTACAATCTACTTCTTCGTTTACGACAAACGACTATTAATAGTAATCGTAAGAGAAGCGAAGACCTATAGTACGAGGGCGATTAGTCACAACCTTAGGCG
>NZ_CEYADA010000028.1:0-1204 GCF_982780845.1 Thalassococcus sp. | reverse complement strand
GTCCTAGGAGCAACCCTAAAACCACTACAACACTCCAAAACACACACCATCCGTATAGTCGCGCTGGAAAATAAGAGGGCTTCATCATGTGGTTAAAACTGCTCATTGCATTAGTGTTTATAGGAATGGTGGCCAGCTTAGCCGCAGGTGCAGGCTTTTTACTACATGACGAAAGCACCTCCAGGCGGTTACTCACATCACTTAAATGGCGCATTGCGTTAGCCTGCGTATTGATGGCCCTGCTTCTCTTTGGTTTCTTATCTGGCGAGCTTGGATAACTCACTAAAATACATAAACAAAGATAAAAAGCCCTACCCACACTACATCAACGAAATGCCAATACCAGCAGGATGCCTCAAAACCAAAGTGATGATCGTTAGTAAAGTGACCTTTGATAATTCTTACCAGCATGCTCGCCAAAATGAGCGTACAAATAATGACGTGGAGACCATGAAAGCCTGTCAATATAAAAAAAGTAGCCCCAAAAATACCGGCCTCTAGGGTAATGCCGTAATGATGATAGGCTTCATAATATTCGACGCCTTGGATAAGGATAAAGCAAATGCCCAGCAGTACTGTGCCTGCTAACCAGTTACGACAGGTCTGACGATAGCCAAGCTTCAGAGCTTCATGGGCAACCGTTAGTGTGATACTTGATGTCACCAAAATCAGTGTGTTCACTAAGGGTAATTGCCAGGGGCTAAGTACGCTGGAGGGCCCTGCAACAGAGGCATCAGGGGGATTGAGTAGCGGCCATTGAGGAACAAATTCGGGCCATAGCAAAGCAGATACGCCTTTTGCCCCCTCCCCTCCTAGCCATGGAATTGTGAAGGTCCTTACATAAAACAGTGCGCCAAAAAAAGCGGCAAAAAACATGACTTCTGAAAAAATAAACCAGCCCATTCCCCATCGAAACGAGCGATCCATTTGTGCGTCGTATAAACCGCCCATCGACTCGTGAATGACGTCTCGAAACCAAAACCCCATGACACAAATAACGCATAGTAAGCCAATAACTAACAATGGCGCCCCGGTGTTGTAAACTAACTTGATACCAATACCGGCCATCATGGCACCTAGCGCAAGCGACCCTAAAATAGGCCACCGGCTGTTCGCAGGAACGTAATAGCTGCCGCCGCTCATATTTTATCCCCCGCCGCGTTATTGTTATTGAGTGGATTAAGCGCAATGCGCTGTACCGGGT
>NZ_CEYADA010000027.1:0-1610 GCF_982780845.1 Thalassococcus sp. | reverse complement strand
GGGTTATACAAATAGCGTGACTCAACATTAATACTGCTGGTCGACTGCACTTGGCTAGCTTGTGAGGCTTGCTGCAAAAGCCATTTCAGGTGAATACCTGTTACATAGCCCTGTATAGTTTCGGCTCTTGAAGGCATAGCCCCATCAATCCATGCCCCTATTTCCACTTGTTCGCCTTTATGCAGTTTTTGGCTAAATTCGGGGGGAATTTCCACAGCCAATGAAAGCTCTCCGCTTTTCATTCTCCTGTCCATATCGGCATAGCTGGTAATGACTGGCTGTTCATTGAAATAGCGCGAGCCTGATAAAGCACTGCGATAGTTAAGACTAGTGGAAGTTTGATCGCGATCGAATACCGCATAGCTTAAGTCATCAACGTCCATAGTAATGCCATAGCCAATAACTACCATTAACACCATGCTGCCTAAGAACGACATGGTTAAGCGAATGGGGTCGCGGATAAGCTCAAGGGTTTCACGCGAGGCATAGCTTAACAATCGCCGTAAGCCTTTTGCACGTTTATTCGGTGGCGTGGCTTTATCTGCGCTAACACCTTCTGGTGCACTTTGCTCAGTGTTTTGTGTTTGGTTCTCAGGTGTTTGCGCTTCAACTAAATAATCGGTAAACGCTTGCTCTAACGTATCGGCAGATTTAGACGCTTTTATGGCTTGCGGTGTATCGGTTACCAGCACTTCGCCTGCATGCATTAGGGAAATTCTATCGCAGCGTACTGCCTCGTTCATAAAGTGTGTAGAAATAAAAATGGTTACGCCGTCTTTTCGCGCCAGAGAAATAAGCAACTGCCAAAAGTTATCTCGGGCAACTGGATCGACGCCAGAAGTGGGTTCATCGAGTATCAACACTTCAGGTCTATGCACCATGGCCACAGCCAAAGACAGACGCTGGCGAATACCCAAAGGAAGGTCGTTGGGCAAGCTGTGTTGGTGATGACTTAATGCAAAGCGGTTAAGCATTTCGTCAACGCGGGAATTTAATACGCTGCTTGCTACTTTGAAGAGTTTGGCATGAAGCGTAAGGTTTTGCCGAACGGTTAATTCGGTATACAAAGAAAAGCTTTGCGACATATAACCTACGCGGTAGCGGGTGTTAATATCGTTAGCAACAAGAGGGCTGCCCAGCAACCACGCCTCGCCAGAGGTTTGCGGCAGCAGGCCAGTAAGCATTTTCATGGTGGTAGACTTACCACAGCCGTTCGACCCTAAAAACCCGAAAATCTCTCCTTTACCAATCGTGAAGCTAACGTTATTTACTGCCGTAAAATCGCCGAACTTCATAGTAAGGTTTTTAGCTTCAATCGCGGTTTGCATATGCTCACTAGCCTTATAAGGCTGCACAACTACGCTGCGATGTTCATGCTTTGCGTCTGCCGGCAAAAGCGCAATAAATGCCGCTTCTAAATTACTGGTTTGTGTTTCACTAAGCAGTGACCTCGGTGAGCCGCTCGCCAGTATCTCACCTGCATTTAACGCTATTAGATGATCGAACTGTTGGGCTTCATCCATATAGGCAGTCGCTACCAATACGGTAATATTTGGCTGGGTTTTGCGAATGTCTTTAATAAGCGACCAAAATTGACTTCGGGCAAGGGG
>NZ_CEYADA010000026.1:0-2541 GCF_982780845.1 Thalassococcus sp. | reverse complement strand
GTATACGTTTGTTAGGTCGACCAAACTAAGTACACGCCCACCTGCACTAACAACTTCGCCAGGCTCCACTCCTCGGTATTGAATACGCCCATTACGTGGTGCTTTTAACACCATATCGTTAATTTCAGATTGGATTTGCGCAATAGTGGCATCGGCAGCGCTGACCGCTGCTTGTGCCGAATAGTATTGCGCGCGCGAAGCTTCGATGGTGGCGTCAGCCGCTGTCAAGCGAGCCTTAGCAGCATTTACCGCCGCCTTTGCGCTTTCAACATTGGTAAGGTTATCTTCTGCTAATTGTTTAGACACTGCGCCCGTTTTTGCCAATTCATTAGTACGGGCAGCATGAGCTTCAGCTGCTTTTAGCTCGGCTTTAGTTTGCAGCAGCGCGGCTTCAAGCGCTGACTTTTCACTTTGGCGCTGTGCAACAGCCATATTTGCAGCTTCTACCGCACTTTTGGCTTGCTGGTGCTGTGCCTTGGCCTGCTGAAGCTGGCTATTAATGGTGGTGGTATCAAGTTTGGCGACCACATCGCCCGCCGTTACTCTGTCTCCTTCGCTGACATAAATTTCTTCTACACGCCCTGCTACTTTTGCAGAAATGCCAATTTCAGTAGCTTCAATGCGGCCATTCCCTGACACCACATCGACATTTTCAGGGCCACTGAAAACAGTACTAAAAACCACAATTAAAAACACAACGAACATAATGGATAGAATAAACGGCGTTTTTTTCACAGTGACGCTCCCTGTGGTTTATCAATAAAGGTGAAAAGTGGCGAAAGCGCCAAGGTTAATAGCTAATGTATACTGGGTGGTGTACTTTAAGCTTTGCGCTGGATCAAAGTTCTGGTAGGTTGACTATTTTGCCTATTGGCGTGTATGTCAATACTACCAGCGAACATGCGTTTACTGCCTTTGTGGCCAGATTGCGCACCGCGCTTTCGACCCGAAGCCTTTGCAGCCGATTAAAAGGAGGACATACCTGTACCATTAGAAAAGGAGGGACGTGAGGAATTACGACTGGTCTTATTCAGTCGGGTTTCGAGGTCGTTAGCTGGCCCGCCTACGCCCCGATTGGCTCGTTAGCCTCAGCTAGGGTCGTTACGACGGGTAGCTTTGATGTTTATTTCTAGCTTGAGATAAAGTCACTTTGGCAGGCTGCCGGGAGCAATTAATAGGAACCGCTAGATCATTGAAAAAATATAATTAACTGTTATTAGGGCCCTAGCTAACGGTTGCCTTTCAGGTAGTGCTATCAAATATCGCTAACATTTTTCACCTTATAATGCAAACCATTCTCATTAGCGTTGACATAATCTTTACAAAAGTTATTATGTACGCCGATTTAAAACACTAATATAAAACACACTCACAAAGGGACATCTCAATGAGAATGCGCCATTCAACTCTAGCCATCGCCGTTAATATAGGCATGGTATCTATGGTTTCTGCCAATGCAATTCCAGACTCCGATAACATCGAGCACGTAGTTGTGACAGCCACTGGATACGAACAAAAATTGACTCAGGCTCCTGCCAGTATTTCAGTGATTACAGCAGAAGACCTCAAAGCGCGTTCGTTTACTTCTCTTTTGGACGCGGTGCAATTTCAGGAAGGGATTGATATAGGTACAACGCGAGACAAAACAGGGCAAGGCAGCGTCAGTATGCGTGGCCTAACGGGTGAATATACCCTGCTACTCATAGATGGTCGTCGCCAAAATAACCATGGTGACATTTACCCCAACAACTTCGGTGGTAACGCCTTTAATCACATGCCGCCACTGGATACCATTGAGCGAATCGAAGTCATTCGCGGGCCAGCTTCTACTTTGTATGGCGCTGACGCTCTCGGCGGTGTTATCAATGTCATTACCAAGAAACATCGCAGCGAATGGGGCGGTAATATTACCTTCGGGCGCAGCCTGCAAACTAACAACGACTTCGGCAACGACATCACCACTGACTTTTCGGTAACAGGCCCGCTGATTGATAACGTATTGAGCTTGGGCATTCGTGGAAGTTTATACGAACAACAAGCGTCAACACCACAGTTGGCACCAGCGATTGATCCCAATGGTGTAGAGCACATACGATCGCTGGGCTTTGGCGGTGGCGGCCGCACCGTTGACAATAACAGCGAACACTATGGATTCAGCTTAAACTATACCGCAGCAGAAGGTCATGAATTTGGCTTCGACTACGACAACTCACACCAAGAGTATGACAATACGCCAGAATTCAACCTTGAAACTGGCGAAATCATTTACCCACTGGGTACTCGCGATAGCATTGAAAGTATCTGGCAGAGTCGTCGAGGCCAAGTGAATCCACGTGCTGGCTATGCGGCTGAACAAGAGTTTGACCGTGAATGGTGGGCCTTAACTTATGATGGAAAATGGGACTTTGGTACCCTTGCCGCCTCACTGTCTTTTGTCGACACCAAAAACAATGGACGTACTTTGCCGCTTAGCGTGTCAGAACGTCAATTGCTGCAACAAATGTACGATGGTAGGCCAATTTGAGAGCCGCTCTTTTGCTC
>NZ_CEYADA010000025.1:0-2640 GCF_982780845.1 Thalassococcus sp. | reverse complement strand
ACACAAAGCTGCGCGGCTACTCTCAGGAAGCGGTGATTGACACTATCTTGGGCCGTATGGATGACTATGTGCGCTATATCCAGCCACAGTTTTCCCGTACCCATATCAACTTCCAACGGGTGCCCACGGTCGATACGTCCAACCCCTTTGAAGTGCAGGATATTCCGACCGATTCGGAGTCGTTTGTGGTCATCCGTTTCCGCGACCCTTCAACCGTCGATTTCCCTTGGTTGCTGGCGATGATTAAAGACTCCTTTATGACCCGCCCGCATACCCTGGTGGTGCCCGGCGCTCGTATGTCATTGGCGATGGAACTGATTCTGGCACCGCTGGTTCGCCACTTACTGTCGCAGCGCCGTTTTCGCTAACGGGGTAAGCGGGGCTGCCTTTTATCGATAATAAACGCGCCAAACCTAAGGAGGCCGCGATGGAGTGCCTGTTCTGCAAAATTATTAACCGCGACATTCCCGCTGATATCGTGTTTGAAGATGAGCACGTGCTGGCGTTTAACGACATTAGCCCTCAAGCGCCGACCCATCAGCTTATTATCCCTAAAAAGCATATCTCGACGCTTAACGATATTACCTCTGACGACCTAGCCCTCGTAGGCCGCTTGCAGCACACCGCCGCGCAGCTTGCTAAGCAGCAGGGGTTTGCCGAGGATGGCTACCGTGTGGTGATGAACTGCAACGAAATGGGCGGGCAGACCGTCTACCATATCCATATGCACTTAATGGGTGGGCGCGAGTTTACCTGGCCCGCAGGCTAAACTGTCTCGCCGACCAACGGTAAACAGCCATCCATAAAAAAAGCCCTGCGGCGGGAAACGCCAGCAGGGCTTTTGCATTGCATAACGCCTAAAACATTAGGCGTCGATGCGCTTGTACTTCATGCGCTTGGGCGTGTCATTACCGACGCGTTTCTTGTGATCTTCTTCGTATTCGGTGTAGTTACCGTCGAAGAACACCACTTCTGAATCGCCTTCAAACGCCAGAATATGCGTGGCGATACGATCCAGGAACCAACGGTCGTGAGAAATCACCATGGCACAGCCAGGGAAGGCGAGCAGGGCTTCTTCCAGGGCGCGCAGGGTTTCGATATCCAGGTCGTTAGAGGGCTCATCCAGCAGCAGCACGTTAGCACCCTGTTTTAGGGTTTGCGCAAGCTGCAGGCGGCCACGCTCACCACCGGAAAGCTCATCCAGACGCTTCTGCTGGTCGTTGCCCTTGAAGTTAAAGCGACCAACGTAGGCTCGCGAAGAAACTTCATAGCCATTGATGTTGAGAATATCCTGGCCATCGGACACTGCTTCCCAGACAGTTTGCTTGTCGTCTAGGGCGTCGCGCAGCTGTTCAACGTAGGCAATGTCGACGGTTTCGCCGATTACCACTTCGCCAGCATCCGGCTGCTCTTTGCCGGTTACCAGCTTAAACAGCGTCGATTTACCGGCACCGTTACCGCCCACACTACCCACAATCGCCCCTGGGGGAATAGTAAAGGAGAGATCCTGGTAGAGCAGTTTGTCGTCAAAACGCTTGGTAACGTTGTGGAACTCGATCACTTTGTCACCCAGGCGCGGGCCAGGCGGAATGTAGATCTCGTTGGTCTCATTACGCTTCTGGAAATCGCCAGACTGCATCTCTTCAAAGCGGTTAAGACGCGCTTTGCTCTTCGCTTGGCGGCCTTTAGCGTTGCTGCGTACCCACTCAAGCTCTTGCTTGATGGCTTTCTGACGAGACGCTTCCTGTTTGGCTTCTTGGGTCAGGCGCTGCTCTTTCTGCTCAAGCCACTGGGAGTAGTTGCCTTCAAACGGAATGCCCTGGCCGCGGTCCAGCTCAAGAATCCAGCCCGCGACGTTATCCAAGAAGTAACGGTCGTGGGTAATCGCAACGACAGTGCCGTTGTAGTCGTGCAGGAAGCGCTCCAGCCACGCTACGGATTCAGCATCCAGGTGGTTGGTGGGCTCGTCCAGCAGTAGCATGTCCGGGCTTGAGAGCAGCAGGCGGCAAAGCGCCACACGACGACGCTCACCACCAGAAAGGTTGCCTACTTTGGCATCCCACGGCGGAAGGCGCAGCGCTTCTGCGGCTACCTCCAGCTTACGCTCAAGGTTGTGTGCATCGGCAGCTTCGATAATATTCTCAAGCCGTGCCTGCTCGCTGGCCAGGGCGTCAAAGTCGGCATCGGGTTCGGCGTAGGCGGCGTATACCGCATCTAGTTTTTCCTGCGCCTCTTTGATGGCACCTAAGGCCTCTTCGACGGTATCCCGAACGTTTTTCTCGTCGTCCAGCTGCGGCTCCTGGGGCAGGTAGCCCACGTTGATGCCGGGCATCGGACGAGCTTCACCTTCAAACTCTTTATCGACACCGGCCATAATGCGCAGCAGCGTGGATTTACCGGCACCGTTTAAGCCCAGTACGCCGATCTTGGCGCCAGGGAAGAACGAGAGCGAAATATCCTTGAGAATTTGCTTTTTGGGCGGCACTACTTTGCCAACCCGATTCATGGTGAATACGTATTGCGCCATGGAAATCCGTTAGGTTGTGGTAAAAGCGAGACCAGCAAATCTGCTGGCTTGGTGCACAGATGATAGTGCCCAGCGCGGCTAAAGGCCAGCAAAGCAGTGGGGCAAGCGTAGAG
>NZ_CEYADA010000024.1:0-3034 GCF_982780845.1 Thalassococcus sp. | reverse complement strand
TGCCGCAGTGCACCGTCAGTGATGCCCTGAAAACGGCGGAGTGTTTAAGGGGTGCGTTGGAAACCTGTCGGGGGCTGGGTGCCAATGGGGGACAAGGGGAAGCCACGGTGAGTATTGGTGTGACGGATCTGCGCGAAGGAGATGACGCTGTCACAGCCGTTAGCCGGGCCGATAGGGCGATGTACCAAAGCAAAGCGCTGGGTCGGAATCGGGTAACCGCGGTTTGGGTGAGGTAGAGACTCCACGAGTGGTTCGGCTCGACGTGTGGCGTCAGGTGTAAGTCTGTACTACTTTAAACGGTAATCATTTTTACACTAATTGATCAAAAGGGAACCTAATCTATTGCTACGTTTTCCAGGGACGGTCGCATGTTTACTTTTCACCTTTTCAGCTTTACTTGCCCCGCATCTCCAAGCCTCCGATACGGTTCGGCTTACCACTGGACACTGGCCACCGTACTTTGATGAATCCGCCGATGATAATGGGCTGCTCGCCGAGTTGATCACTCAGGCCTATGCGACTCAGGGGCTGAAGACCCATTTCACATTCTATCCCTGGTCCCGGGCTTTGATGCTCGCGAAGGCCGGGCAGTTCGATGGAACGGCGGCCTGGTCGTGTGTGGAACAGCGGTCAGACGACTTTCTTTATTCAGCCGGAGTTCTTCCGTATCAATATGTGTTTTACCATCGGCATGCTTTGCAGTTTGACTGGGCGTCGGCTGAAGATCTGGAGGGGATGTCCATAGGCGCTACCCAGGACTATAGCTACAACGAAAAGCTCGCGAGCCTTGTGGGCCGAGGCACTGTGAGCGTGGATGTGACCACATCGGACGAGGCCAATTTCCGGAAACTGTTAGCCGGACGCATTGATTTGTTTCCGATGGATCCCCTGGTTGGCATGGCGATGATTGATCAGTGGATGACGCCAGAGGAAGCGAAGGAACTTACGTTTGCCCCCAAGCCCTTTAAAAGCAGCTATTACCACGTACTCTTTGGCCACAAGAATCCTCGATCAAACATCCTCCGCTACCGATTGAATGAAGGGCTTCGCGCTTTGTGGGCCAGTGGGGAGTTTCAAGAGATTGTCGAGAAATGGCTGGCCACCGAAGCCCCCTCTGATAATACGTTGGATCTGAAGCTGTTTCGGCCACGCTTTGACGGGTGCTAGGAAACCTGATGGCGTCGATGGGAGGGAACTAGAAAAGAGAGGGAAAGCGACTTAGTATGCACATCTGATTGAATGGCCGTTGTAACGGTATGACTCGACATAGGCCATGCTCGTTAACTCTTGTATCAACCGGAGAGACTGGATTTGAGTTGTCGCTGCGGATGTGCCCTCCTGCTGTTTTTCGTCATTAGTGTTTTCCCAACCAACCTGAAGGCTGAAGTCGTGAACCTGTCCTGGGATAACGACCTGCTTACCGGAACCGATCGCGGCTATACAAACGGGGTGCGGTTGTCGTATCTGACGGACACCGCTGACGAGAGCGATGGAAGGTCAGCAAAATTTGCCCGGGTTCTGCGTGATGAGCTGCGCTTTCTGCCAGGTATTGGAACTGTCGATTCAAAGCAGGCGGTAAGCCTGAGTTTGCGGCAATTCATGGTCACACCTGAAGATATTACGGTTGAAGATCCGCAGTTCGACGACATTCCCTATGCCGGCCACCTGTCGCTCAGCGGCACACTCTGGAGCTGGAACGCCGATACGATGACCGGCTTTGGTGCTCACATCGGTGTTTTTGGGCCTGAGAGTGGTGCCGAGTCGGTTCAGAAATGGGTGCACAAAGCCACTGGAAGCGACAAGCCGCAAGGGTGGGGGAGTCAGCTTGGAACCGATGTGGTGGGTGGCATTCAGGCTGCGCATGGCCGAAAACTCCTGCAACTCGGGCAGGGCGGCAACATTGAACAGCGTGTGTCGGTGGTTGGATCCGGACTACTGTCGAGTTTTCGGACCTCCGCTAAAACCGGGTTGGTCTGGCAGCTTGGCAGACACCTTCCTATAAACTTTGTGCCAGACTACGCTGGTACATCCTCAACCATCGCTTTGCCGGGCTCGTTCAAGGATTCAGGCAGTAGCTGGTCAGTATATGTGGGGCTGGGTGTGGAGTATGTAGGCTATTCCTACATCGACGACAATGCCGGGGCTTATCGTTTTGACGAAGGGCCGCTGATTGGTCAGCTTGGTCTGGGCGCTACCTGGCAGTGGGATCACCTGCTGGCCGCGGTCACATTGCGTGCCTCGACCAGCGAAGACGAGCGCCATAAAGACAACTTCAGCTTTGGAACACTGTCAGTTTCTTGGGCAATATAGAAAGGTCGGTTTTGACCGTTGCTTACGGGATGTGGTGGCGCTTGTTCCCGCTTAAACAAAAGCGGACATTCGAGCAGGCATTTTCTAGTCGGTTTTGGCCGTGATTTTTGCGGGCAACAAACTCCGTTCTTACTCGGTTAATCAGTCAGAAGCCTTCGGCATGGGTAGTTTTGACCTGTCCTCAATATAGGCCAGGAGTGTGTAATGCACCGGGGTAAGTCCATCTCAATCCTTAGATGGTCCCAAATCCTAGGGTAAGATCAACTCGACATTTCTGGCTCCTTTGGGACACCCAGTGAAATCGTAGTCTCCGTTAATAACAGTAAGTGTGTTCACTAGTCTCCGGGCATCAGGGATCCGTTAGTAATCTTAACCTTTTGTCTTATATCGTTGTCCGAATGCTGGAAATTACTTACCTTAGTGCTGCAAAGATCACGTAACGATAACTATTTGTTTGTAAATGAAAAAGCTGTCAGAAAATCGACACTTTCAAGCTTTTTGACAAAGCCCTTACACAAAGTAACAAAACCCTGCTGGCGATTAAAAATCGATCACATTACCTTGGCCGCAACTTTTGATGACTCCAGATAAGAGGGTGCCTGAATTGCGTCGTTTGCCACTGATTTTTATGCTGATTATGTTCGTGTTTTCCGCCCAGGCGATTGCAGCCTGCGTATTCCAGACCAAGGTTGCCACTGATTCCAGACGAAGCCTGCCACCCATT
>NZ_CEYADA010000023.1:1858-6266 GCF_982780845.1 Thalassococcus sp. | reverse complement strand
ACGGAGGCTGTGTGAAGCAACGTCGCCCGATATTCTCCATTCCGCTGGTCAGGGAGCTGACAGCCGTTCTGATCATTAAGCTGGTATTGGTATTTCTTATTGCTCATTTCTTTTTTTCTGACCCTGTCATTGTCGGTGACGAAGGACAAGGCCTGCGGGAGCACTTTGGCCTGGATAAACCATCGGTATCTGACACTCAAGGAGATCCATCATGATCAGTGAAAGCGTGGTCGACCTATCGCGGTTACAGTTTGCGATTACGGCCTTTTACCATTTCCTCTTCGTCCCACTCACTCTCGGGCTGTCTTTTATCCTGGCCATTATGGAGTCTGCTTACGTTATGACGGGTAAGCAGGTTTACCAGGATATGGTGAAGTTCTGGGGTAAGTTGTTCGGTATTAACTTCGCTCTGGGCGTGACCACCGGCCTCACCATGGAGTTTCAGTTCGGTACCAACTGGGCTTACTACTCACATTACGTGGGTGACATTTTCGGAGCGCCGCTGGCCATTGAAGGCTTGATGGCATTCTTTCTTGAGTCGACATTTATTGGTCTGTTCTTTTTTGGCTGGGATCGTCTGACGAAAGTGCAGCATCTGATAGTGACCTGGCTCGTTGCGATCGGTTCGAATATGTCTGCACTCTGGATTCTGATTGCCAATGGTTGGATGCAGAACCCTGTTGGCGCCGAATTCAACTTCGATACCATGCGTATGGAGATGATGAGCTTTTCCGAGGTGATTTTTAATCCGGTCGCTCAGGTGAAGTTTGTACACACAGTGTCTGCCGGATACGTGACGGGCGCCATGTTTGTGTTGGCAATCTCGGCGTACTACATGCTGAAAAAACGTGATCTGCCTTTTGCCCGTCGCTCATTTGCGATTGCTTCAAGTTTCGGTCTGGCGTCCATTCTTTCTGTCATCGTACTGGGTGACGAATCAGGTTATGAGATCGGCGAAGTTCAGAAAGTGAAGCTGGCGGCCATTGAGGCGGAATGGGAAACCCACGAACCCCCGGCGGCATTTACCCTGTTTGGAATTCCCGATCAGGAAAATATGGAAACCGACTACGCGATTAAAATTCCGTACGCACTTGGGCTGATTGCTACCCGCTCCGTCACCGAGGAAGTAAAAGGCATTAAAGATCTCATCGCTGAACACGAAGTGCGTATTCGTAACGGTATGGTGGCGTATGATCTGCTAACCCAGATTAAAGCAGGCGACCGTTCAGAGGCTACGATTGCTGAGTTCCGGTCCCGGGTGGATGATCTGGGGTACGGGCTGCTCCTGAAAAAATACGTAGAAAATCCGGTCAATGCGACGGAAGAGCAGATCAAACTGGCGGCTCAGAATTCGATTCCAAGGGTGGCGCCAATGTTCTGGACCTTCCGGATTATGGTCGGCCTGGGCTTTATTATGCTGGTGCTGATCGGCCTTTCGTTCTACTACAGCGCGAAGGGGACGGCTGAGCGACAGAAGTACCTCCTGCGCGCATTAATTATTGCTCTGCCTGCGCCCTGGATTGCCTGTGAAATGGGATGGTTTGTGGCCGAGTTCGGTCGTCAGCCGTGGTCGATTGGTGGCATTTTGCCGACGCATCTCTCTGTATCGACCCGTTCGGTTGAAGACATCTATATGAGTCTTGCTGGCTTTATCGGTTTTTATACGCTGCTTCTGGTCGCAGAAATGTATCTGATGATCCGGTTTGCGCGTCTGGGCCCATCCAGCCTGCATACAGGGCGTTATCACTGGGAGCAGGACAGCAACACTGATTCTGTTTCGACCTCATCGGCTCAGGCGTAAGGAGATCACCATGGAATACGAACTGCTTAAAATTATCTGGTGGGTACTTATTGGTGTTCTGCTGATTGGTTTTGCTGTGACGGATGGTTTTGATATGGGCGTTGGCGCTCTGTTGAAAGTCATTGGTAAAACCGACAGCGAGCGCCGGGTAATGATGAACACGGTTGGCCCGCACTGGGATGGTAATCAGGTCTGGTTTATCACAGCAGGCGGTGCAATTTTTGCCGCGTGGCCTGTGGTTTACGCGGTCGCGTTTTCAGGTTTTTACTGGGCATTGTTGCTGGTTTTATTTGCCATGTTTTTCCGCCCCGTCGGATTTGAATATCGTTCGAAAGTACAGGACCCGCGCTGGCGCAATGCCTGGGACTGGGGGCTTACTGTCGGGGGCGCAGTACCGGCATTAGTGTTTGGTGTTGCCTTCGGTAACTTGTTGTTGGGCGTTCCTTTTACGTTAGATGAATTTATGCGGTCGACCTACACCGGTTCGTTCTGGGCGCTGCTCAATCCATTTGCGTTGTTGTGCGGTGTGGTCAGTCTGCTGATGCTGGCGATGCATGGCGGGACGTACCTGCAAATGCGCACAGCTGGGCCGGTACACGAACGTGCCCGCCGCATTTCAGTTCTGTTGGCCGTGGTGGTTGCTGTGGCCTTTGCTATTGGAGGGTTCTGGGTCAGCCAACTGGATGGGTACGTGATTAAAGCGGCGTCGAATCTCGGAGGCGTGACCACACCGTTGCAAAAAAGCGTTGAGCTTCAGGCCGCTGGCTGGCTGGATAATTATGGTCGATACCCGTGGATGCTGGTTGCACCCGTGGTGGCGTTCATCGGTCTGGCGCTTACCGCGTTGCTGAGCATGGCGAATCGCGGTGCACTGGCGTTTATCAGTAGCTCGTTTGCGGTTACCGGGATCATCTGCACGGCCGGCTTCAGTCTGTTTCCATTCCTGATGCCCTCAAGCACAGACCCATCCCATTCACTGACAATGTGGGACGTGACCTCCAGTCAGCTGACTCTGCACATTATGTTTTGGGTAGCGATGATCTTCGTGCCGATTATTCTCAGCTACACCGCCTGGGGCTATTACAAAATGTGGGGTCGCCTGACCACTGACTTTATTGAAGATAACCAATATTCAACCTACTGAGGAGCCTTGAAAATGTGGTATTTCGCATGGATTCTGGGCGTACTGCTCGCCTGTTCATTCGGCCTGATTAATGCCCTGTGGCTGGAAGTTAACGAAAACCTGGATCGCGAGCCTGATCCAGATGATGCGCCATGACGGCTCCGGTCGACTATCGTCGCTATGGCCCGCTGTATGCGGGCTGGGCGAGAGCTCTGTCGTTTCTTTTGGCGGTCGGACTGTCGGTTGCGTTACTGGCGATGCCTCAGCTAGTGGCAACCGATACGCGTGAGCTGGAGCATGGGCCTCTTTCACTCGGCCTTCTGGGGATCAGTGCAGGCTTTATTCATGGTGTGGGCTACGTACCTTTGATGGCTGTCTGGCGCTGGCTTTTCAGTCCTTATGTGGCATGGCCTCTGATGCTTTGGTGTGCCTGGTGGTGGTCTGAGGTCATCTGGGCCTGGTGATTCCGGCAAATGGTGATTCAACAGGAGAGGCTTGTTTTTGAGTATTCCTGTGTGGTTATATTGAAGAAGGCAAAGCTCGTTAACTGGAGTGGTATTTATGAGTGTAATGACCCGCGATGATCTGCTTGCAGAAGCACGTGCATACGTAAACCCCGTCGAAGCCGATGCTGCACAGGCGATGTTAGACGCTGGCACTAAAGTGCTTGATGTTCGTGAACCCGCTGAATACATGATGGGACACCTGCCGGGGGCAGAGAATGTTCCCCGTGGTGTGCTCGAATTCAAAGTGGCCGATCATCCTTTGTTGGCTGATAAAGACGCTGAAATACTCCTCTATTGCAAAAATGGGGGGCGCAGTACCCTGGCGGCCCACACGCTGAAACGCATGGGGTTTTCTAACGTGAAAATGCTGGTAGGTGGTTACGATGGCTGGGAAGGCCATACGGTAGAAACTGATCCTAGTGTTTATAAGTAAATAAAGCAGTCAGCAAAAATAGTATTTTCTCTTTCTGAATCAGTGGGTGTCATTATGGCTAGCAGATCGAAAAGCGCATTTAAAAAAGCATCGAAAAATGAAATTCTACGACCTTTGCTGCTGTCGGCTATCGGCCTGTTAAGCAGTGTCAGTGTGCAGTCTGATGGTCCCGCTGGTGATGTCTCAGAAGATTATATGGTGGTCGAAGCGCGGGCTCAGACAAAAGCCTTTGCACAGGGCCTGAAAGAAACCCTGATGCAAGGCATGAAGTCCGAAGGACCTCTGGCGGCAATCCAGCTCTGCAATACCGAGGCACCAGATATTGCTGCAGCACACAGCAAAGATGGTTGGGAGGTTGGCCGGACATCGGAGAAACTCCGTAACCCGAATAACGCGCCGGATGCATGGGAGTCCGCCGTGCTTAACTCCTTCGCGCAACGTGCAGCCGCCGGTGAACCGCTGGCGACCATGGAGGCCTCTTCGCGTGAGGGCGGTACCTTTCGTTATATGAAGGCCATTCCTGTCGGAGGGCCCTGCGTGGTCTG
>NZ_CEYADA010000023.1:0-1758 GCF_982780845.1 Thalassococcus sp. | reverse complement strand
CGACACGATATCGCTTTCAAGTCGCAGGTTCACCTGCCCGCCGGCGGCGCTGGTAATGATTTCGGTGCTGACCCGGAGCAGATGCTGGCGGCGGCAATGTCGAGCTGCCATATGCAAACCTTCCTCGCGTTGGCGGCTAAAAAGCGCTTAATTGTTGAGTCATATCACGATGATGCCGAAGCTGTGCTGGCACAAAGGGAAGATGGCAAATTCTATATTGCCACCCTGATCCTCCGGCCACGCGTGCAGTTTGGTGGTGATAAGGTGCCGGATCAGGCAGCCATCGATGCCATGCATGGTAAGGCGCATGAGCATTGTTTCGTCGCTAATTCGGTGCTCTCAGAGGTTGTTCTCGAGCCTGTTTATTAAAAGTTCGTGTAGTAGGTACAGGAGTAGGTCTGAGGTAAAAACGAACTTTTTTGAAAAAAATCGCATCCAGTTCCTGAGCTGCTCCGTATAGGTCTATGCACACTCTGTGTATAACCTTATATCGGGAGCAGTTATGAAAACGCACGCCACACTTCTGCTCGGTGCGATTACCGCGCTGACAGCTATGAATGCAAGCGCTTCGAGTCACCGAGAAGCACCGAACGTTACCCGCCTGCCGGCCATCGACTCCACGGACTTCTATGCGTTCCGCAGTTATGAAGAAAATCGTGGAGACTACGTGACTCTCATTGCGAACTATATCCCGCTGCAGGACGCCTATGGCGGCCCGAATTACTTCGCAATGGACCCGAACGCTCTGTACGAGATTCACATCGATAATGATGGGGATGCCGTTGAAGACATTACTTTCCAGTTCCGTTTCCAGCAGATGTTGGGCAATATGGGAAGCGGTATCACTCTGAATATTGGCGAAGGTGAGAATCAGAAAAGCGTAGCCATTCCTCTGAAAAACTCTGGCAACGTTGATATCGATGGCAGCGCCAACTTCTACGAAACCTACAGCATCAAAAAAGTTAGCGGCGATCGTCGTACTGGTTCTGCAATCAGCCTGACCGATGGTTCTGGTGAAGAGACCTTTACTAAACCACTCGACAATATCGGTGAGAAGTCTTTTACCGACTATGAGGCTTACGCAGGCGGTTTTGTACACGACCTGGCTATCCCTGGATGTGACGCGGGCGGTAAGGTATTTGTTGGCCAGCGTAAAGACCCATTCGTCGTGAATCTGGGTAAAACATTCGACCTCGTGAATTACGTCCCTCTGGATGGTGATGGCAGTGCACAGGACGATGCAAACGACGATCTGGCAGATAAAAATGTCACCTCTATTGCTCTGGAAGTACCGATCTCGTGTGTCACTGGGTCTGGTAACGGTGTGATTGGTGCCTGGACCAGCGCCAGCCAGCAGCAGGCTCGTATTCTTAATCCAGAAGCATCATTCACTAAGCCAGAAGTCAATGGCGGTGCCTGGACTCAGGTATCACGCCTGGGTATGCCACTGGTGAACGAGGTTGTCATCGGTCTCGGAGATAAAGACACCTTTAACGCCTCTGAGCCTAAAGACGATGGTCAGTTCTTAGATTACGTGACTCACCCAACTCTACCAGCATTGTTAGAGAGGTTATTTTCTGTTCCGGCACCGACCAATATCCCGCGTGGAGACCTCGTTACTGCGTTCCTGGAAGGCTTCCCCGGTGTGAACCAGCAGTCGACGGTTACCGCTTCAGAGATGGTCCGTCTGAATACCGGCATTGCTGCGACAGCAGCCGCTGATCAGAATCCACTAGGTCTGGTTACCGGTGATCTGGC
>NZ_CEYADA010000022.1:0-27239 GCF_982780845.1 Thalassococcus sp. | reverse complement strand
ATCACTTCCAATGGCTTCCCGGCTTCCAAAGCCACCGCCGCACGTGTCCGCATGTGCAGGCTCCTCCCAAAAACTTCGTATTCCACAATTCGCTCTGACGGCGATTGGTCAGAGTATGGGTTGATGCGACATTTTCGAACAACGCAGACAATGGTGGGTATTGGTCTGAATGGACATGTTCTTGAGGGTGCCACATAGTTCCTGACAGGGAGGACAGCATGATTAATTTCCGCGCAGGGCTTAGTGCCCTTTTATTGACCACAACGCTTGGACAGCCGGCAGTCGCGGCCGATTTCTCGGACCCGACATGGCCCTGTATCCAGCGCAAGGTGGAACGTCTGTCCATCGGCCTGATGTGGCCCCACCCTGTGGAAGAGGCCAAGATAGAAGGCCCCACAGGCGAGGCGGTACGAGATTTAGCAGGTGCCCTGACCCTGCGCCGCGTATCGTTGGAAGAGGCCGAGGCCCGCATCGCTGAATTTGTAGGCGAACACGGCGCGGCCGAACCGCTGATCAGTCAGGTCTTTGTCCGCGTCTTCGATCAGGTGGCCCGCCGCCGGTCGACCATCATGGATGGAATCGCGGATTTCTCGCTGGGCCAGATCGCCCTGTCGGAACGAATCGAAGAAGCACGGGTGGAATTCGACAGCCTTCTGAACGTCGAAAATCCTGACTACGACAAACTTGATTCGCTGGAAGAGCAGATCGATTGGGATGAACGCATCTACATCGACCGGCAGAAAAACCTGACCTACGTCTGCGAAACGCCGGTGCTTTTGGAAAAGCATTTGTTCGCCATTGCGCAGATGTTGATGCAGGTGGTCGAGGACTAGGCGCTATTCCCATTCGAGTTCAGTAAAGGCCACCGTCGCATTGCGCGGGTTATAGGCATCGAACAACGTCCAGTGATCCCGTTCGCTTTCGGCGATCGTTGTCACGGCCTCGCCCATGTGCATGCCGTCGTCAATCGCCTTTCGGGTGTCATGGGCCAGCACCTCTAGGTACCGCTCCATATCCGCCGTCCCCCCGGGCCAGTCCAGAAGCGGCCCGCCATGGCCGGGTAAAATGCCGGTCGGGTTCAGATCGGCAAATCCGGCCAGCACCTTTTGCCAACCACGCAACGACCCGTCCAAGGCGGGCGTGTGTTCGTGAAAGACAAGATCGCCGGTAAACAGCAGCCCTGTCAGATCATCCTGAACCGTCAGGTCCGTGCCGGTATGCGCCGACGGCCAAGCGCGCAGCGTCAAGTGCCGCCCGCCCAGATCAAGAACCATCTCGTCCTCAACCACGACCGAGGGCGCAATGATGTCACTGCCGATAAAGGCGCTGTTCCCCACAAGGCCCGACAGACTTTCCAGATAATTGTCGCGCCGGTCCGCCAAGGCACGGGGCAGTTTTGCATGTCCAACCACTTCACCACCGGCCTCGGCCAGAACATTCGCGCCCAGCACATGGTCGGGGTGCATATGCGTCAGGATCACATAGCCAATCGGCAGATCCGTGCGCTGCCGGATCGCGCGCAAAAGCGCCTCGCCCATCCAGCGCGCGGTACCTGTGTCGATCACCGCCACCCATTCCTCGCCGATTACAAAACCAAGGTTCGTCACATCCCCACGGTTCGTGGCGTCTGGTTCCTCGATCAATCCGCGATGCCAGAACACACCCTCCCCGACCTCGCTCACCTCCAGCGCGGGCCCTTCCGGTTTGCACGTCAGCGATGTCGCGGTCAGGCCCGACGGCGGGACATAATCCGGAACGGTACTCAAGGACGCCAGACAATCGGCCTGCTCCGCCGCCCGATGGTTGGGCAAGAGCATATCCCGACACACCTCCGGCTCCATCATCAGACACACAGTCACCACCGCTTCGAACATCTGCACCCTCCCCTTTCGGCCCAGCAAACATGGCCTGCACACCGATCTGTGAACCAGCGATACCATCCGCTGAATATCTTTCTGATCAATTTTATGGCATACCACAGCGATTGAACCGCCGTTTCGGAGGAGGAGACGGACATGAAACTGACTTATGCGGCCGCCCTGTTGTGCGCCCTTGCCAGCCCCTTGGCAGCAGAAGAGATCAAGAACCCGCTGACCGAAGGTGCCACATGGATCGACCTGCGCGGCGATGTGGTCGGCGACGCGCAGATCACTGAAAGCCAAACGCTTTTCACCGTGGATGCGCCCTATCGCGCCCATGACGCGGCCACCGTGCCGATTGTCATCCACCAGGCCGACACCAGCGTTCCGATCACGGCCGCAACCGTGGTTGTCGATGAAAACCCCGCGCCCGTCGCGGGACGATTCGAATTCGGCCCGTCGATGGGTCCGATTGATTTCGAACTGCGGGTCCGCGTGAACCAGTATTCCAACGTCCGCGTTCTGGCCGAAACGCCCGAAGGCTACGTAATGAATGGCCGCTACGTGAAAGCGTCGGGGGGATGTTCCGCCCCCGCGACCCGCGATCCGGAACTGGCGCTGGCCAGCATGGGCCAGATGAAACTGCGCCTCTTTGGCGATGCCACCGCCATGTCGCAGGCCCGCCGCGAAGCCCAGATCATGATCCGCCACCCGAACTACTCGGGCCTTCAGCGTGATCAGGTGACCCAGTTGTTTATCAACGCGCATTTCATCGACACGATCGAGGTCCGCCAAGGCGACGATCTGCTGTTCACGATGGAGGGCGGGATTTCGATCAGCGAAAACCCTGTGTTCCGCTTCTCGTACAATGACAACGGGTCCGAAACTCTGACCGTCCGCGCGACAGACACCGAAGGCAACATCTTCGAACGCGAACTGTCCAAAGTCGCGGAAAGCTAAAACAGGAAGGCGGGTCTACCGCCCCCCTGCCACATCCAGAATTGAACCTGTGCAATAGGACGCCTCGGCGCTGCACAGCCATACGATGGCATTCGCCACCTCATCGGCTGTCCCTGCCCGCCCGAGCGGTGCCGTTTTGCCCAAGCGTTCGGCGCGGTCCGGTTGACCTCCGCTGGCGTGGATATCTGTTTCGATCAAACCAGGCCGCACCCCGTTGACGCGGATACCGTCGGGGGCAAGCTCTTTGGACAGCCCAATCGTCATCGTGTCGATGGCCCCTTTGGTGGCGGCGTAATCGACGTATTCGTTGGGCGACCCCAAACGCGCTGCGGCAGAAGACAACAGAACAATGGCCGCATCCTCACCCGACTTGTGCCCAGGCAAACGCCGCGCGGCTTCGCGGGCGAACAGGAATGCGCCCAGAACGTTGGTGTCGAACATGGTCCGCAGCCGTTCAATCGACATATCCGCCAGTTTCGACGACGGCGCTACGACGCCCGCGTTCACCACCACGGCATCCAGCCCGCCAAAGGCACTGATCGCCTCGTCATAGGCGCGCAGCACATCGGCCTCATTCGCGGTATCACCCTGAATGGCGATGGCCTCACTTCCCGCCGCGCGGATATCGGCGACCGTTTGTTTCGCCGCCGCCTGATCCCCGCGATAGGTAAACGCCACGCGCCACCCCTGCCCCGCCATCACCAGACCCGTCGCACGCCCGATGCCACGTGATCCGCCACTGATAAGAACTGTCTTCTGCATGGGTTGGCCCCCTTACGTTTGACCCCGTCTTGCAATCAGTACGTCTTTTAACCCCGAGGGAAAGAGTTCTGGCCCGCCGTCCACATCCAAACGCGCAAGGTCGAACCATTCCGCCCAACAGGTCATGCCGTTGTCTTCCTGAAAACTGATCCGCGTCGCGCCCGCATAGGCCCCTTCAGGAAACGCCACATCAAAAAGCGCCAGCACCTCATGGCCGACACTGCCTTCGTGGGTATAAAGGTTTTCCATAAAAACAGGCGGACCGAGGATGTCGATCTTTAGGCCCAGTTCTTCCTGAAACTCGCGGATCAGGGCGGCCTCTGCTGTCTCTCCGAATTCGACGGTGCCACCCAAAGGCCGCACGCCTTTGACGTGGCCCGTATCGTCAGGCACCTCAGCCGCCAGCAGGCTATCGCCCCGCCAATGCAGACCGAGCGCTTTGAAGCGGATGTTCTGTGCGGGGCGCCATATCGTCATGCTTATGTGCTAGCGAATGACGGGTCTCCGGACAATTGGGTTCAGAAACAGATGATCTCGGCCTCGGCCTGTGCACGGCGCAGGTCGGCGACCAGATTGTTGGCGGCAACTGCGCTGTTGAACACGGCCATACGTTCACCACCGGTCAGGCGCATGGAAAGAACGGTCTCGGCCTCGACGTATTTGTCGTAGGGTAGGATTTGCGCGATCTGGTCGATGGAACAGGAACACTGTTCCAGCACCTGACGGCTTTGCCCGTTTGTGGCCATGCAGGCGAACACATAGTCCGCCCGCGCCGCCGTGGGATAGTCATTCAACCGTTCCGCAACCGTCTGGGCCTCTGCGGCCCCACCGATCATAGCCAGCAAAACCGCCAGACGTTTCATTGCGCGGTCTCCAGTTCCTTGAACGTGATCTGCGACAGGTAGATCCATGCATCGCTGTGCTTGGGATCGGGGGCTGCCGCGGTCAGGCTCAGGTACCAGCCGGGCACCTCGTCAGACATCTGGACGATCAGTTCCAGATCGCCAAAGCCCATCATGCGATCCGCATTCGGATCATCCGCAAAGGGATGGATTTTGACCGTCGTGATCGGGATCGTCTTGCCGTCGAATTCCGCCTCGCCCGTGGTGATATCCGCAGGCTGGATCAGCGAGTCTTTCACGCGGTTGCGGATGTAGAAGGGGCTGCCGCCGGAAATCTCGGCCATGTCCCGCACGACCGTTTCATAAAAGTACATGATCATCGGGTTGCCGACGCTGGCGGGGAACGTGCCAAGGTTCCGCTTCTGCCCGCCAAACTGGGTGAATTCCAGATGCGCCACAGGCTTGGTCGCGGGGGTAACCGTCAGGGCAATATCGCCCGTATCCCGCTTGGACAGCTCTGGTTTGACAGGGTTGCCCGACGACCGGCTATAGACCAGTTCCGCACCTTCGGGGATATCGTCCAGCGTGCCGTTCTTGAACAGCACATCATAGGTTTCGTTTCCCGATCCTTCCGCTGCCAACACAGCCGGAGCAGCAATCGCCAACGCGCATAAAGTCGCCAGAATTCTAAGCATAAATGAGTCCTCCCAACGTCAGAGCCTATTGCCTGTAAACCCTGTGTCAGGCGCTACTTTTGTATCACTCACCGGCATAGACCGCCTTCATGCCAGCGCCGCTGCGGTTTTGTGGCCGCGTTTTCCAATCGATCAGCGGACGCAGGCGCGACAGCTGGACGGGTTTGGTCAGAACGGTAAAGCCCATCTGTGCACCGGTGCGCACCAGATCGGGGCTTCGGTCGGCGGTGATCATGATGGCGGGCACCTTGGTTTTGGTCTCGGACCGCACCTGCCGGATCGCGTTCACGCCGGTATCGCCATTGTCCAACTGGTAGTCCGCCAGAATGATATCCGGCGGCATGCCGATATCGCGGATCAACCCCAGCGCCTCTTCGGTCGAAGCCGCAGGCAAAACGCTCGCCCCCCAGAGTTCCAGCTTCTGCGTCGTGGCGAACAACACGTCCTCGTCGTTTTCCACCACCAGCACGATCAGATCCATATCCGCTTCGTTCGCACCCGCTGGCGCAAGATACGCCGTGGTTTCCTGAGGCTGGCCTTTGACCAGATCCATCTCGATGGAAAAGATCGACCCGACCCCGCGTTTCGACCGCACAGATACCTTGTGCCCCAGATGGCGACAGGTCCGGTCCACAATAGACAGACCAAGCCCCATCCCCGACCCGATCGGCACGTTGTCGGCCCGCGTGAATTCGTCGAAAATCCGTTTCTGATCCTTGGGGCTGATACCGATGCCGGTATCCCAGACCTCAAGCACGATCTTGTCGCCCCTGCGCCGACAGCCCAGCAATACCCGCCCGCCTTCGGGCGTGTACTGGATCGCGTTGACCACAAGGTTCTGGATCGACCGCATCAGATACCGCTGATCGGACCGCACCAGCGCACTGACCGGCACCACATCCAGCTGCACTTTCTTACGTGCCGCTAACGGCGCCTGATCCTCGACCACGCCCTGCATCAACGTTCCCAGACAGACATCGGATGGCGTCAGCGCCGTGTCGGTAGAATCCAGTCGCGAGATATCCAGAAGCGCGTGCAGCAGTTCCTCGATCGAGGTGAAAGACCCCTGCAAACGATCCACCGTGCCCGACACGGGGTTGTCCTTGGTGGTTTCCTTCAAGGTCGAAATCAGCAGCTTGGCCGCATTGATCGGCTGCAACAGATCGTGGCTGGCTGCTGCAAGGAACCGTGTCTTCGACGACACCGCCGCTTCGGCCCGTTCCTTGGCCAGACGCAGTTCTTCCTCGACCCGCGCTTGGGCCTCGTATTGCGCGGTCAGGCGTTTGTTGGCCTGTGTCAGTTCCAGCGTCCGTTCATCGACGCGCTTTTCCAGCATCTCGGTCGCGCGGCTTTCCAGTGTGACGTCCTTCAGTTCCACAAGAAAACCCTGATCCGGCAACAGATGCGCATGCAGGTCCAGAACGCGCCCGCCCGCGTGGCGGATCCGGCGGCGCAACCGCCCCTGATGGGCCAGACGTTCGCGCCACAGGTTCACGTTCAGCGCGGCACTGTCCAGAACCAGCGCATTGATGCTGATGAAATCCAGCACCTGCTGCAGCCCTGTCCCCTTTTGCAGCAACGTATAGGGCAGGCCCAGCAACTCGCGGAACCGCGTGTTGTGCATCATCACCTCGCCATCCTGCGAAAAGGTGCAGATGCCCGCCGACATGTTTTCAAAAACGGCCTGTAGATACAGCGCTTGTTTGTCGATCAGGTTTTCCTTTTCCGACCGGTTCTGCCGGACAATGCCGGTGATTTCGGTCTGAAGGATCACGATGTTGTCCGACGACGTGCGCTGCATGTTGATCTGGAACCAGCGGTCTTCGGTCAGTTCGATCACGAATGACAGAACCATCGCCCCCACGGGCCCGCGCTGCGCCTCGGTCAAGGACGTCGACATGCGCCCGTCGGTGCTGACCAGATAGCGGCTGTTACGAAGCGCGTCGAAATACAGCTCGATCCCAAGACCGGGGATCAGCTTGCGGCTCAGGTCCGGCAAAAGCGTGCGGAACAGATCGTTGCAGACCTCAAGCTTGCCATCGGTGAACAGGGCAAAGCCGCCCTCCATCGACGCCAAAGCATCGGTCAGGCTTTTGCGGGTCCGTTCGCGATCATAGCGGACGGATTCAAGTTCGTTTGTGGTGCGCTCCAGATCGCGGGTCTTGGCCCAGATCTGCCCCTGCAACGCAATCGCCGACTGGAACGCGCTATAGGCCGTACTGCCGATCTCGTGCTGGCGGTTGGCGCGGCGCACCAGTGCCTCGATGATCTTGGCCTGTTTCTGAACCTGAAGGTTCAGCGGATCGTCCGGATTGATCATCAATGCAAATCCCTCCGTGACGGCTGAAAGAAGGCGACGCCCACAAAGGTCTGGTTCACATGCACCCCTCGGTGCTGCTCCCCATAGGTGTTGAAACCCACGACCCGCCGTTTCCGGAACACGTCCGAAATCTCATCCGACATCTGCTTTTGTTCGATCTCAAGCTTGCGCAGCACACAGTCGAACCCAAGGATAAAGTCCGGCGCGCGGCCCATCTCATCCTGAACGTCCAGTTCCGTATCCAGCGTACGGACGATTTCCTTGCCGCGTCCAAGCGTCATGATCAGACCGTCGTCGATAGCACACAGGAATGACAGCGCATGGGGCGACACCGCCCCGTGAATGGCCCGCACGTGATAGCTCATGTTCTGACGCACCAAGAGTGGGTTTTCGGCAAACACCTCGGGCGACAGGTCTTCGACATCGCGGCCCACAAGGCGCGCATATTCCTGCGCCGCAGGCGCGCCGTTGATTTCCAGAACAAGCCGTTCTTCCGGCTCGGCCTCGGTCACGACCAGTTGTTTTTCGGTGGGCAGGAAATGGTGAAAGCCCAAGCCTTCGAACCGCAGGTCGGTTTCCAGCAACAAAAGCAGCGCGGCGTTTGACCGAAACTTGCCGTCATGCAGCACAAAGGTCTGTTCGAAATGCAGCCCGTTGCCCGCCGATCCGCCAAAGATCGGCACGTTGACCAGCGCCGTTTCCAGCGTGGACACCAGCACGTCTTCCTGTTTCGATAGCCCGTCGGCAAAGACCAGCGCCAACCGGTCCCATCCCGCCGTACGCTGGAAATGCGAGGCATGTTTCTGAACATCCCGCGCGATGGTTTTGATCGACAGGGGTTTCAAAGGTTCGATCAGCAAAGACGCGCAGCGGAAATGTTTCCGTGAAAACGAAATCGCCAAAAGCGCCTCGGTCTCGTAGCCCTTGGGGGTGATCTGTCCTGCCGTCGTGCAGCCGAACACCGGCACGCTGCCCAGATGGGCGTTCAGCGCTGTTTCAAGTTCCTGCACATCCAGACGGTCGGGCAGGAACACCAGCACAAAGCAGCTGTCCTGCAAATCGATCTGGCTGGCAATTTCCGCAACGGCGGCGTCCGCATCCAATTCATAGGACACGGAGACACCGACAAAAGGTGATCCGCTTGTGTCCAGCACCTTGCCCTGCCCTTACCGGCTCAGGAAGACTTGGGACTCGGGATCACCCGCCACCGCTTCTGCCATGGATGCCTCGACCAGAACCGCCGCCTGCGTCCGGTTCTGTACCCCCAACCGGCGCAACAGCGCGGTGATGTGGGCTTTGACCGTCGCTTCGGCAAGGTTCAACTCATAGGCAATCTGTTTGTTCGGCTTGCCCGCACAGATCAGCTTCATGATCCGCGCCTGCTGCGGCGTCAGTTCGGAAATCTTCGACTGATCCTTACGGCACATCTCGTCGGATGCGGGCGCCGCTGCGGCTGTCTGATAGCTTTTGGGCACAAACTTGCGCCCCGTGCTCACGTCAAACAACGCCGATTTCAGCACCTGCGCCGAGGCGTCCTTGGGCAGGAAACCCGCAGCACCCTTATCCATCAGCGCCGCCACAATCTCGACCGACGTCAGCGACGAGATCACCAGAATAGGCGTGTCCGGCACGCGGTCGCGCAGGCTTTCAAAGCCCGAGATACCGTTCACATCCGGCAATTTCAGATCGAACATCACCAGATCGGGGACAAAGCCCTTATCCAGCAAGCTCAGTGTGTCGCCCAAAGTCTGACGTGCCTCGATCGTGCAGTTCGGAAAAACCAACCGCAACGCCGCCGATAATGCATCGCTATACAAGGGGTGATCATCGACAATCACAACAGACCGGATACGTCCCGGAGCCTGTTCCAGATTTTCATGCTTCATTTCCCCAATCCTCCCAGAAGCGAGACTACAGTCCGAATCGGTGCTGTGGCAACAACGGCTTAGTCAGAATCTTTAAAACGCGGAAACCGGCGCATCCCGAAGGCTGCGCCGGTTCCTCACCAGGGTTCTCTTACTTCAGCGCACCCGACGTTTTTGCCACATGCGTCGCAATCGCATCCATCAGCGGCGGCGACAGGCAATCGTAGGGCTCCAGCCCCAGCTCTTTCAGACGCGCACGAATGTCCCCCATCCGTTCGGGCGCGACCCCGGATTCAATGATCGACGACACGAAGGCCGCGAATTCAGGCGCGGACCAACCCGACGCCGAGCTCAGTTCGGTATGAACAAAATCCAGACCGTGGAATGGATGACCCGTGTTTTCGATCCGGCCATACATGTGAACACCGCAGTCCTTGCAGGCATGACGCTGGATCGCCGCCGCTTCGTCAACGATGGCCAGCTTGTCGGCGTTTTCTGTGACGGTGACGTTGTCACGGCCCACAACGGCGATCTGGCTGAATACCGCGCCCGCGGGCTTCCAGCACTTTGTGCAACCGCAAACGTGGTTGTGCGCGGTTTGCGCCGACACTTCTACAACCACCGGGTTCGAAGAACATTTACATTTCAGCGTACCACCCGCGAAATTCGCGGATCCTGGCGGAATGCCGTTATCTACACTGGGGTGAATTTTGATATGCGTATATTGCGGAGCAGCGGATGCAGAAGAATCCCCCCCTCCGAAAAGGTTGGATAGAAATCCCATTTCAGACGTCCTCCCTAAGGACACGAGTTAAGTCGTGATTATTATTTTTAGTGGTGACAGCCTGCGCGCCCTTTGGGATTCGGGCAATTCAACCAATAGTATCGACTTTAGTGCCATACTCGGCTCTGTTTTTCGCCCTAAGCCGCGCTCAGAAACCTGCGGACAAATCCCTCTGGCACCTGTCCACCATACCCTTTGGAAAACAACAGATCGTCCAGTTCTGACAGCCGCGCCCGTCTAGTTGCACCGGCCCCGTCGCGCCGGATTAGGGCCTGTGCGGCACGGCGCAACGCCACGCCATCGCCTGCGCGCTCGGCCCGTTTCAGATCGCGCACAAGCGGGTCGAACATGGGCCAACGTCGGATCGCATCGGGGCTGAAACGACGCCCCATCAGCATCACCACCAGCCCAAGAACGGCCCCCACTCCGAAGACCGCCATAACCGGCAGACTGCCAAGGCGCGCAGGTTCCGCGACGATGGGCGGCGTGTCCAACTCGCTTTCCAGATAGGCCACACGTTGCGGCGAAATCACCGCCTTGCGCGGCACACGGTTCACCGTGTCGAAATAGTCGAATTCTATCGGTTCCAGAATGGCCGAGGTCGTGTTGGTCGGCCTGATCGTCCAGCGCCAGAAAGCCACCGACACAGGGCCATAGGGGGACAATTCGACAATGCGTTTTTCCGGATGTGGAAAGATCATCGCAGACGGTGATTTCAGCTCGGGCATCGGCGGGATCATATCGGGGCCAACGCCAATCGCTTCGACCCTGATTATGCGCAAAACCCCTTCGCCCTCGACCAGTTGATCGGGCGAGTTTGACCAGTTGTCGCCAACCTCCAACCGACGCACAGGGAACCACCAACCGCCATCGGGCACTTCGGGGGCCTGTTCGACCTTGATGGTGAAAGGTTCGGACTGGATGTCATGGGCGAACCAATCATCGCCTTCATCGGTCAGCGTCAGATGATGGATAAACGGCCCGATCTCGATCTCGCCTGCGCGGTCCGGATACAGCGCCATGCGCCGTTTGAATTTCTTGACCTTCTTTCCGGCCTCGGTGTCGTCGTACCAGAAATCCGCGCCCAACTGCATCCAGTTGAAGCCCGACAGATCAGGCTGTTCCAGCTTTTCCAAGGTGATGTGCCGCCGGTACACGCCTTCGATCGTAATCAGGATCATCTCTTGGGTGTAGGGCGTGACCTCAGCGTTTTCGACGGTCACGGTCAGTTCCGCATCGGTTGGCAAAACGGTGCTGGATTGCGCAAAGGCAACCGAAGTCCAGAACAACCAAGCGATCAGCCACCTCATCGCGGATCCTCCGGATCGGGCGGTGTTAGACCCGCTTTGCGGCGACGTTTGTATTCATGTTTGATCCGCTCTTTCAGGTAGGCGCCCGGCACGTCCTCAAGTGTGGCCAACCAGCGGTCATTGGCCACGACAAACTTGTCATCAAACACCCGCCGCACGCCCGACGTTTCGGCCCATGTCGTCAACTCCGGTAAGCCAAACAAGGTGCCCGCGTTTGTGGTGTCTGTCCCCTGCCCTGCGGCCCGCGCACTACCTTGCGCCACAGGCCCCCGCACCTCGGGCCCGTCTTTGTCGCGTGTCGTCACCCATGACAGCGGCGCGTCGGCGTCGACCGCCAGACCGGCGTAGTAGGCAGACACCAGATCAAAATTGGTCGACGCATCTGCATGCCCGCGCATCCGGTCGATGTCATAGGCCTCAAGCGCGGCGGCGTGATTGCCGCGATGCACCTCGGCATTCCCCAAGTTGAAGAACGCCCGCGCCTCGCGGAAGGACGCGGCGGCACTGTCCATATCGCCCGCCCGATACTGCGCCACGCCGCGCCAATAGGGGTCTTGAAACACCTGCGCCGCAACCCCGTGCAGCCCGACAGACATTAGCACACGCCCGAACGGCTGCGCCCCACCGATCAGCACCGCAGCGCCCGCGCAAAGAACCGTCAGGATCAGCAATACCCGCGCCATCACGTCACCGCCCTTCGCCGGAACAACAGCATCGCGGGGATCAGCACCAACACCAGCAACCAGCGCCCGTAGTCCGACCAGAACAGCAGCGGATAGTCCTGCTGCTCCAACCGCTCCCGCGCCGATGTACGCATCCACTCTGACAAAGCGTCAGTCTGATCCAGGGTAAACACCCGCCCCCCGCCGATCTGCACAAGCGTCTCGATTCCAGCCGTAGGCGCCTCGAGCGAGATCACCGACAGCCGCGCCCCCCGCGCGGCAATCGCCTCGGCCTCGGCAAAAGCGCGCGGCGTCAGGCCTGCGCCATCGGTCATCATGATGACATCGCCCGCTAGTATCTCGGCCTCTTGCTGAATACGCCGCGCCAGCGCCAGCCCCCGTTCAGGCCGCGATCCCGGATCAGGCATCGTATCGCGATCCACCACCGAAAGCGTCTGCCCCAACTGCCGCACATCACCAGTGATATCCGTCGCCACATAGGCATCGCCCCCATAGACGACCAACCCCGCAGGCCGCGACCCCAGCGATGCAATCCCGAACCGCCCCATGGTCAGCATCTGCGGCCAGCGCGGGCTATCCACCACCGACGATGACGCGTCCAGCACAAACACCACCCCGTCCAGATTGCGAAACGCCACCGCGTCGCGCCTTTCCACTGCCGGCCCCGCCAAAGCGATGATCAACAACACCGCGCCGATGATCGCGCCCTTAGCAATCCGCCCGCCGTGTCCTGCATCAACCCGCCCCATCGCGGCCAAGGCCTGCATCAGCTGCGGATCAACGACGGCCTCCCAATCGCCCGCACCACCGCGACGACGCGCCATGACCCAAACCAGAGCCGCCAACGGCACCAAAGCCAGCAACCACCAAGGGCGCAGCAGGGTGATATCCGACAACCCGATCATGCCTCCTGCCTCCAGACCATGATCAGGGACAACATCAGCGCAATCGCGGCGGGATAGAGCCAGAATTCACGGAACACCTCGGCCGCCAGACCATCGCTGTCATTCGCCTCAAGCTTATCCAAAGCGTCCGCCACGGCGACCAGATCCTCGGTCGTTTTCACACGGAAACTGGTGCCGCCGGACAGATCCGAAATCGCGCGTAATGTGGCCGCATCCACCACCCCGCGCTCGCCCTCTTCCGCCGTGGTCAGATCCTTCGGGCCCATGGCGATGGTGTGCACCCGCACCCCCAGTTTCGCCGCCAGTTCTGCCACCCCCCTCGGGTTCGTGGCGCCTGCGTTGCTGACCCCGTCTGACAGCAGGATCACGACCTTGGTCGCCGCATCGCTCTGCGCCATGCGTTTCAACGCCAAGCCCAAGGCATCCGACACATTCGTCGCCCGCCCCGATATGCCGATCACGGCGGTTTCGATCCGGCGCGCGATGGCCTCGGTGTCATAGGAAAACGGCGCGGCGTAATAGGCATCAGACCCGAAGACGATCAGCGCGACACGGTCGCCTCCACGGCCACGGGCGAAATCCGCACCAACACGCTGCACCGCCTCAAGCCGCGTGATCTGTTCGCCGTCCAGATAGAAATCGTCGCGCACCATCGACCCCGACAAATCCAGCGCAATCGCCAGATCGCGGCCCGACACCTTTAGCGCCGGAATAGGCTCTAGTTGCCGTGGTCCGGTCAGCGCCAGAACCAGCAAAACCCAGATCACCCAAGGCAGGCTGCGCGACACCCGCCGCGCCATGCTGCCGCCCTGTCCGCCTTGCGCCAGCAATGCCGTGCCCACCGTGTCAGGAACAGCCAAGGCCGCGCCCCGTTCCACCCGCACCGGCAAGAACCGCATTAGGATCAGCGGCAGCGGCAACAGGATCAGCGCCCAGGGTGTGGCCAGCTCAAGCATGATCGCGCAACTCCTGCTCGATCAACTCAGGCGCAGGAATACCGCCCTTTTGATAAATCCGCTTTGACAGAGCATGATATCGCTCGGGCGACGCGTCTTTCAGCAGGTGCAACAACGCCACTTGCTGCGCATCAGACGGCAGATCACGCGCGGCAATCACGCGATCGTTCAACGTCACGGGTCGCACCCCTTTGGGCCGCATGGAAAAGGCCCGCAGAATACCCCCGATGATCAGCGCAAAACCCAACCCCATCGCCAAGGCCGCCATCATCTGGGCAATACCCCCGCCCGCAATCTCGGGCGGCAGGTGGATATCGCGCAGACCCTGCAACAACGCCTCTTGGCTGATGGCCCTGTCCGCCATGCCCTAATCCCCCCGATCCGGCGGGAAGGCCGCAGCGATCAACCGCGCGGTGGCGTCAGGGGCTTGGCCTGCATCAATGGTCAGAACCGGCTGGCCTGCGATCTGATCCGAAACAGTCTCTGATCTGGCCCCGCGCACCGTCGCACGGGTGCGCGTGCCGTCGCTCAGAACGATGGGATAGGACCCGTCCGGCAGGCTCTGCGCCGCCTGATCCACCACCCGCAAACAGCGCAGGCTGCGGCGTTCGGACAGTTCATCAATCCGGTCCTGAAACCCCTCGCCCAGACTGTCATAGCCCGAGGCCAGAATAATTTCGGACCCGCGCGGTGAAATACGTTCCAACCGCGCAAGGCCCGTGGCCAGATCGGGGTCGTGCCTAACCCCCGACAGGGCCAATTCCAAAGCCGCATCATGGGCGCGGATCATGCCGCCGATGACATCAAGCATTCCACGCGCGCGCCCACGGGCCGGAACAACAACAGACATCCCTGCCCCTAGGGCCAGCAACCCCACACGACCGCCCTCTTCGACAATGCGCCAGCCCACCAGCGCCAAAGCCTCGGCCGCCGCGACAGAGCGGAATGCGCGCCGCGTGCCCCACAACATCGAAGGCCGGAAATCGGCAACAAGGATCGACACGCGATCCCGTTCTTCCTGAAACCGTCGCACATGCAGGGTGCCGGTCCGCGCCGTGGTGCCGCGATCCAGATGGCGGATATCATCGCCCGCCACATATTCGCGCACGTCCGCCACGTCCTGCCCGTGACCTTTGCGTTTCGTGACGAATCCACCCGGAAGCGCAGCCAGCGGGATATCCAGCGTTTTCATCAATGCCGCGCGGCGCAGCCCGATCAGCGCCTCGGCCCGAAGCGCAACGCCGGGGGCCTGAAGCGCATCGCTCACAGCGGTTCGACCTGTTTCAGAACATCCGCAATCAGCGCCCGCGCTGTGCGCCCCTCGGCCACGGCGCGCCATGTCAGCACGATCCGGTGCGCCAGCGCATCACTCGCCACAGCCTCCACATCCTCGGGCAGTGCATGGTCGCGCCCGTGCAAATACGCCCGCGCCTTGGCCGCCGCCGCAAGCGCCAGCGTGCCCCGCGGCGATACCGCATGTTCGATTTCATCCTTGAACGGTGCCACCCGCGTCGCCGTCACAAGGCGCACGATGTAGTCCTTCAATGCGGGCGACAGATGCACCGCCATCGCCTGTTTCCGCGCGTCTCGAACCTCGGCCAAAGGCACCGGTTCTGGGTGGGTCACACCCGACACGGCCTCCGCCTCGACCAGATCAAGGATGCGCCGCTCGGTATCCGGATCAGGCAGGGTTAGAACCACATGCATCAGGAAGCGGTCCAACTGCGCCTCAGGCAGCGGGAAGGTGCCGTCGTGTTCGATCGGGTTCTGCGTGGCGACCACCAGAAACGGGTCCGGCAGTGGGTGCGTTTCATTTCCCGCCGTCACCTGCCCTTCGGCCATCGCCTCAAGCAAAGCCGACTGCACCTTTGGCGGCGCGCGGTTGATTTCATCGACCAGAACAAGGTTGTGAAACACCGGCCCTTTGACAAACTCGAAGGTCCCGTCCTGCGGCCGATACACAGGCGTCCCCGTCAGATCCGCCGGCATCAGATCAGGCGTACACTGGATCCGTGCAAACGTGCCTTCCATCGCCTCGGCCAGCCATTTCACCGCCCGCGTCTTAGCCAACCCCGGCGCGCCTTCGACCAACAGATGCCCGCCAGCCAGCACCCCGATCAACAGCCGTTCGACAAGAACCTGATGCCCGACCAGCCCGTCTTCCAGATGCGCGGCAAGGCGACCGACGCCCACCGGCGCGGCCTGAATCGTCTGGTCCATGGTTCCTCCCTTCGTGCGAAGTGCGCACGTTTATCCGGAAAGCCTAGCGGCAATCCTGAAACCCACAAACACCGCAGAAGGTATTAGCGATCACAATCAGTCGAACGGCCCGCGGCATTCAGGGTCCAGAATGGCCTGAAAGCGCCCATCTGCAACAACCCGTTCAGCGCGCTGCCAAAGATCGTCATACCGCGCATCGATAAAATCCAGAAACGCATCCTCGTTCGTCTGCTGAACAGGCGCATCCGCCACCGCATGCAACATGAACACATCAAATGGACACAGCCCGCGCGGGTTCGACCGCACCAAGGCCTCCATGAACGGCTCTGAATCCCACGGCAGATAGCGCAGATCGACGGGATATTCCTCAAGCTTCGACACAAACGCCGCCTCGCGATCGAAATGCAGGATATCCATGCCAAAGGTGAAGGACTGGAACAGCTCCTCGATCAGGATCGAGCGGTAGAAATCCCGCTCCATATCACTCAGCTCATCACGGCGGGGCTGTTTGACCATCACATGGGTGCCCTGCCCCTTGCGGCCAAAGAAGGTTTGCGCCATCGCGGGCGATCCAGCTGAATACTGCCGCCCCTGCGGCAGGCCGAAATCGTGAATTTCGTTCATCCACATCAAGTCGTCGGTCAAAGCAGACCCCGGAGGTCTGCCGGAATAGAGACGAATAACCACCGTCCGCCCCGCCCCGCATTGCCGGGCCGACACACCAGCATAGCGCATGGGCAACGGCTTGCCCGTGACCTCGGCCATCAAGGTCCGGAATGCATTCAGGCTGGCGCGGGTTTCCAGATGCGGCCGTTCGCCCACCAGACAGATCGACGCCCCCAACAATGTCTGCCCGTTGATCCGCACAGGGATCGACATATCGCGCCCGATCATCGTGGTGCGCAGTTGATAGATCCAGCCTTTACGCGCGATATCCAAGAACGCCGCACGGTCCGGCGTGGCCCAGGACAGGCCCGAAAGACATGTCAGAATGAACGCCAGAAAGGCGGTGCGCAGAACCATCTTGGACCCTCCTTTCGCCACGAACTAGCGCGCAGGTCTTTATGCGTCCAATAACGGTTACGTTGCGCCCTGACTTAGGCTTCAGGAAACAGCACGGCGACGCGGGACACATCCACATCAAGGCTACGTACCGCCCGTTCGATTTTCCGCAGAAGATGCGTTTGCACATAAGACGCGTGGAACCGTGACGGGGCCATCAGCATCATCACTTCGCCGCGTGTGTCGTGATGGGTCAGCGGCGCAATCCATGCGCCATAACTTTGCGGATCATCCCCATGCAGCATCCCTGCGGCCAGCGCCCACGGATCGCCCGAGGACACATCCGGCGCAGGAACAGATTTCGCACCCGGAAAGGCGACGATGGCCCCCTGCCCTGTCGCAGGCTGCGGCGCGTCGGTTTCCAAAGAAAGCCGAGCCTCGAAGTCCGGCCCGACATTGGCCCATGCCACACGGGTGTCATCCAGTATCCGGTCAAGCATCATCCGGTAGGTCGTGATCCGTCCACGGGCCCCTGCCCGTTTCACTTCGATCCAGCCCATCGCCTTCAGCTTGGCCATCTCGCGTTTGACGGTTCGTTCGTCCACACACCAAAGCCGCGCCATCTCGACCCGACCAACAATCAGTTCGTCGTTGCGCCAGTTGTACCGTGCCGTGATCAGGGTCATCAGCCGCAACGTCAGTCGTTGGGCGGATTTGTCCTGAGACAGCGCAAGCGCACCAAGGGCGGTAAGTATGTCGTATTTCCGTGATGCCGCATTGCGACCCACGGGATGGGTGACGGCCATCTGCTCGGTCCTCGTTTCATGTCGGGACTATGATTGTCCCGTTGCTGCCTCAGTTCGTTTTCTGCGGTTCTATGCCGCTTTGTCGGTCTTCATACCGCATTGAGATGAAAACTCAACGCTTATCGCCAACTTGATCTGATTTGCGTCCGGAAGTTCGATTCTGTCAAGCGTTTTGCCATCTGCGATCAAACCCTAATCAAATTTTTAAAAAGAAAATCGGTATTATTGGTATAGGGGGACATCCTGTGTGTCCCCTTATTTGGCCAAAATGTCCCCCTAAATGTGGATTTTGCCCCAAACCTGTCCCCAAAATATTGGTTCAGTTTCAAGACCCTCCTGCCCCCATCTCTCCGAATCGCCAGAATCGGTTCAACGCAGAAATCCTTCGGGAAAAAGGCCGAAAAAACCTGTTTTTTATACAATATTGGGTTTTGCCAAATTCCGCAAATCATCGTAAATTCCGTTTTACAAAGAAATAGCGTCCCCAAAAAAGGTGGAAATGTGAGTTATACACACGAAGATCTGGCAGAGTTGCAGGCAAAGTCACTTAAGATGCAGGGTCACATCCGGCGTCAAACCTTCTCACCCGAGATGGAGAAAAGCCTTCGGAGGTTCTCAAGCTGGGAGGTGTCCGAGCTTATCTTTAAGGTGAACCAGTCCACATTCCGTGGCCGTCTGGCCGCCGACCCCTCCCTCCCCTCTGGCGAGGTTGAAGAAGACGGTCGTCAGCGTTGGTACACGCTGGACGAAATCAACGAGATCCGTCGCCGCATGAAGGTGAACCGCCGGTCGCTCATGCCGAAACGCCCCGCCAACAAGCGCGCCTTCCGCGCCGCGATCGCCAACTTCAAAGGTGGCGCTGGCAAGTCAACTGTTGCTTTGCATTTTGCCCACGCCGCAGCCCTTGATGGTTACCGCGTTCTGGTCGTCGACTTTGACCCGCAGGCAACGCTGTCCCATTCCATGGGTCTGAACGATGTGGCCGAAGACTATACGGTCTGGGGCATCATGGCCCGCGACCTGATCCGCGAAACCGACCGGATGAACAGCGCTTCTGTTGCGGCGGAATCCGGCGTACAGCTTCCGACCCGCAAACTGCCGGACTCGATCCGTGACATGGGTCTGGGTGAGCTTCGGAACACCGACTTCATCAAGCCCACAGCCTGGAGCGCGATTGATATTGTCCCCTCTTGCGCCAACGCGGCCTTCGTCGAATTCGCCTCGGCCCAGTACCGTCACCTGAACCCCGAATGGTCGTTCTTCGCCGCCGTGTCCCGCTACTTGGACAGCATTCCGGCCGACGCCTATGATCTCGTGATCTTCGACTGTCCGCCGGCAATCGGCTACCAAAGCATGAACGCAGTGTTCGCCGCCGACATGCTTTATATACCCTCCGGCCCCGGCTACTGGGAATACGACTCAACCACCTCCTTCATCGGCCAGCTGGCCGAAGCGCTCGAAGACCTCTCCCACGGGTTCCCCGCGGGGAACCTGAAGTTGCCCAAGGTGTTCACCGACATCCGTTTCCTGATGACCCGGTATGAACCCGGCAACGATCTGCACCGTGCGATGTTTGATGCTTTCAGAAAGGTTTTTGAGGGTCACGTCGCCGAATACCCGATCGAGATGACTCGCGCGGTTGAGCAGTCGGGGCGCTTCCTGTCTTCGGTCTACGAGATCGACTACCGCGATATGACACGGGAAACGTGGCGACGCGCGCGGGCGACGTTTGATCAGGCGTACGAAGAATTCCGCGACACCATCCTGAAAGCGTGGGATCAGTTGGAGGATGAGGTATGAGCAAGAAGCGTAGAGTTTTTGACATCGACCTGCCCGTCGACGACACGCCGACCCCCGCTGTTGCGCCCTCACGTGAGGCTAAGGTGGATGCGCGGCGTGGGCCTATGGCGGCGGCGGTGCGGGAGACGGCAGACTCGTTAAACTCCCGTGCAGAGATCGAACAGAAAATCCGCGAGGAAAACGACCGTCTGGCGCATGAACACGTGCGGCTGAAAAAGGCGGGGTTGATCACCGATCTGGTGCCGCTTGGCAAGATCCGCGTCAGCAAGCTGATCCGCGACCGTCTGAGCGAAGGCGATGATCTGACCGAGTTGAAAGAGTCGATCCGCGCGATTGGTCTGTCGAACCCGATCCAGCTGGAAGAAACCGATGATGGTTATTTCGAACTGGTGCAGGGCTTCCGCCGCCTGAGCGCTTGGCGCGAGATGAAGGACGAAACGGGCGACACGGAAAAGTGGGGCCATATCCCCGCGACGATCATTGCCAAGGGCGAGGCGCTGGAGCGTTTGTATCGCCGCATGGTTGACGAGAACCTTGTGCGTCGTGACATTTCCTTTGGCGAAATGGCCGTCCTTGCGCGGGACTATGCGCATGATCCCGAGACCGAAGCGAAGGACGTCGATGAGGCGGTTTCGGTTCTGTATGAATCCGCCAACAAGCAGAAGCGCAGCTATGTCCGCGCCTTCGCGAAGCTGTTGGAGTATCTGCAGGGCGCTGTTCTGTACCCGCAGATCATTCCGCGTGCTTTGGGCCTGGAGCTTCGCAAGCTGATCGAAGAGGGCTTGGTTTTGCCTGAGACGGTGATTGCACGTATCAAGGCGGTGCCAGCGCCCAGATCGCCTGAGGACGAACTGGCGGTTCTGCAGAGCTTTGTCAGCGCGGCGAAACCTGCCGCACCAAAGACCGCCAAGGAACAGAAGCCGCGCGTTGCGAAAACCACGTTCCGTCTTGAGCGGAGCAGGGGTGCCGCCAAGGTGACGGCGTCGCAAGGGCGGTTGGAGGTTCTGCTGGATTGCGACTTCTCGGCCAAGGATCGCCATGCGCTTGAGCAGGCGCTGGCAGAGTTTCTTACCAAGTTGGAAGAGTAGCGTTCCCCGCGGGGAACCATTGTTAACCCGCCTGTGGGTGGTGCGAGTGAGGGGCCGAAGGGCCCCTTTTTCTTTGGCCGCTATAGAGCCTGATATCAGACGTAATAGAGCCTATGTAAGCAGTTGGAGGGGTAGGGCGCGGCGTAGCCAGAGTTGGGCTGTGTTAGAGACTGTTTTGTGATAGGTTAGAGCCTAATCAGGCACGAAAAAGGCCGCAGAAGCGATTCTGCGGCGTCGGTATTTTATGGCTGATGAAAGTGATCAGAGTGCGAAAGGCCAGCGTCGATAATAGGGCAGGGGCCCCTTATTCCGCCGGCTCAGATTCCTTGCCTGGTGCTACGCGGTAGACCAAAGGCGCGTCTGCCACAGCGGCATGTGCGTCTGCCTGTTGCTGAAGCGCGCCGTGGTGGGGCGACTTGATGCAGACCGGATCGGTGGCCGAGGCGTCGCCCACAATCGCCATTGCTTGACACCGACAGCCGCCGAAATCGACGGTCTTGCGTTCGCAGCTTTGGCAGGGTTCAGACATCCAATCTGTGCCGCGGTATGCTTGGAACGCGCTATTGTCGTACCAGATGTCGGACAGCGATTTATGCCGCACGTTGTCGAATTGCAGGTGGGGGATGGTTTCTGCCGCGTGACAGGGCAGTACCTTGCCATCAGGGGCCACGTTAAGCCCTGTGGTGCCCCAGCCGCCCATACAGCGCTTGGGGAAGTCTGAATGGTAGTCAGCAGGCACGTAGTCGATCACCAGCGTGCCTTTGAGCGCTGCGCGGGCCTCGGACACGATACGGTCGGCTTCACGCGCCTGTTCGCGCGTGGGCATTAGCGTATCGCGGTTCTTAAGCGCCCAGCCGTGGAACTGTACGGTGGCGACCTCGATCCGGCGTGCGCCCATCTCGACCGCCATTTCCAGCGCGCGGGGCAGTTGGTGCAGATTGCGACGATGCAGGACGGCGTTGAGTGTCAGGGGGAAGCCGATGTCGGCGATCCATTCAGCGACCTTCATCTTGCGATCAAAGCCGCCTTTGTAGCCACCGATCTGGTCGGCCATGGGTGCGTCGGTTCCCTGCAGGGAAAGCTGGATGTGATCCAGTCCGGCGTCGTCCAGCGCCTTGAGGCGGCGTTCGGTCAGACCGATGCCCGAGGTGATCAGGTTGGTATAAAGCCCTGCATCGCGCGCCGAGGTGACCAGTGTCTCCAGATCACGGCGCGAGGCGGGTTCGCCGCCCGACAGATGCAGTTGCAAGACACCCAGTTCGCCAGCCTGTTTGAACACCGATTGCCACGTTTCCGTGTCGAGTTCCGAGTTGATCCGCGTCAGTTCGACGGGGTTGGAACAGTAGGGGCAGGAGAGCGGGCAGCGATGGGTCAGTTCGGCCAGCATCGCGATGGGCGGGCGGATTGCGGAACGGTCAAGGGCCATCACTGTACCTCGAGAAAGCGGCGGTCGCGCAGCGCCTTCAGAAAGCCCGCGCTGTCCTGCACGATCTGATCCTTGGGCGCGTTGTATTTGGCGGCAAGGTCGTCGGTGATCTGGCCAAAGCTGCGGGTGCCGTCGAGTTCGGACAGGATCGCCTGACCCACCTGATCGAGCGTGATGGCGCGTTCAGGGGCCAGCAGGACCCATGTGTCGCGGACCTTGTCGAAATGCAGGCGGACGCCGCGGGGCAGGTAGGGGATCGCGTCAAGCTCCATCAGGCGGCCTTGGCGTTGGCCATGCCCTGACCGGGCTGCCATGCGCCCGGTGGGATGCGGCCGGGTTCGACGTAGGCCGAATGGAGGGCATCAAGCTGCGACCAGAGAACATCTGTCTTAAATATCAATGCGTTAGCAGCCATATCCTGCTTTTCCTGCGTGTCCGCATGGTCCAGAACCCATTTCAGGCCGAATGCCACGTCTTTGGGGGCCTCTTTCAGGCGGTTCTGGAAGTAGGAGAGCGAGCTGTCGTCGGCGAAGTCGTAGTTTTTCAGGAGGCCCTGAATGCGATCGGCGTGGATCTTGGGCGCGAAGAGTTCGGTCAAGGAAGCGGCGACGGCCTCGAGCAGGGTTTTGTCGCGGACAAAGCGGACGTAGGCGTCGACGGCGAATTTGGTGGCGGGCATGACGCCTTCGGTCGAGGCGACGTAGTCGGGATCAAGGCCCACGGCCTCGGCCAGTTTGAGCCAGCGCTTGATGCCGCCGGGATTCGTGTCTGTTCCGTCGTGATCTTCGATCCGCGAGCGCCACGCGCGGCGCAGGTCGGGGCTTTCGACGCGGGACATGAAGGCGGCGTCCTTCATCGGGATCGAGTGCTGGTAGTAGTAGCGGTTGATCACCCATGCGCGCACCTGATCGGGGGTGCAGCCACCGCCGTGCAGCAGGTGGTGGAAGGGGTGTTTGTCGTGGTAACGCTCGGCACCGATCTGGCGCAGGCGGGCTTCGAACTCTTCTCGGGTCTGGGTCATAGGGTGATCTCCATTCCGTCTTGGCCGATGATCCATCCGGCGGCCTCTGCTTCGGCTTTTTCGGCCGAGTCCGGACGCAGAACGGGGTTGGTATTGTTCATATGAACGTAGATTTTCTTGGCGATGTCCATATAGGCGAAACCGGCGATGGACCCGTCTTCGCCGGACATCGACATGTGGCCCATGCGTTTGCCGGTTTTCTGGCCCAGCCCTGCGCGGACCATTTCATCGTCGCGCCAAAGGGTGCCGTCAAAGAACAGCGTATCCGCGCCGGTCAGGCGGGCGCGCAGATCGTCGTTCAGGATCGCGCAGCCGGGGATGTAGTAGGCGGTGCGGCCATGGGCTGTCAGTTCGACACCAACCGTCTGTTCGCCGATCAGGTCGGTCTGGACCTCATCACCCTCAAGATAGAGCGGCACCTTGCCCGGAACGGCAAAGAGCGTCGCTGAGAGGCCCGGGGCGATTTCGCAGGGCTCGTCCAGCCGAATGGTGTTACGGGCCACCACAGAGGCGTTCAGGGCGGCGAAAATGGGGTTTTCGGCGATCACATCGTGGATGCCTTGGGTCGCATGCACCGTAAAGGGCTGCATTTCCCGCAATGTTAGCAGGCCTGCGACGTGGTCGATGTCGCCATTGGTCAGCAAAACGGACCGAAGCGGCATGTCACGGAGGCCGGTGGGATGCAGGGCAGGGGTGTCAGCCAGTTGCTGACGGATATCCGGTGACGCATTCAGAATGGCCCAGTCCGCACCATTGGCGGTGACAGCCAGAGAGCTTTGCGTCTGTGGGGGGATTGCGCCGGTTCGCGCCAGATTGCAGTTTTCGCAACCGCAATTCCATTGGGGAAGGCCGCCACCGGCAGCCGCCCCCAGAATGTGCGCGCGGAATGTCATAGTAACGCCTCCGCGCGCTGGAACTTAGAACAGTACGCCGTCTTCTTCCGGGCCGTACATGTTGATTTCCATGCCGCACTCGATTTCGCGGACTACGGGTTTATTCCATGCCATGGTCTTCTCCTCCAAATGTAAGTTGTCTTACTGGGGTATCCTGCGTCGGGCGTGGTTCTTATCCAATTCTTATTTTCTAAGAATGGCCTAGACCATGGTCGCATTTATTCGGGCGCGAAAACCGGGGGTAGGCCGTCGATGACAAAACCTTTCCCGCGCAAGGTTTTGATCTGAAAGCCGAATTTCTGCGGAAGGCCGATTTTCCGGCGTAGGTAGCCCAGATAGACATCTACGACGTTTTCACTGCCGTTGCCGTCGCCAGCCCAGAGTGCGTCAAAGATTTCGCCGCGCGAAAGCACCTTATCGGCGTTTTCTAAGAAGAGCCTAAGAAGGTCATATTCCCGTTCTGTCAGAATGGCCGACTCGGACCCCATCATCAGGCGGCGGGATTCGGTGCCCAGACGGGCAGGGGAGGGGCGTGCACTGGCGGCGCGTTTTTCCTGCACCTTCAGACGGGCGACCAGTTCGTCAAAGGAAAAGGGTTTGACGATGTAGTCATCTGCCCCGGCCTCAAGCCCCGCGGCACGGTCTTCGACCTCGGACATGGCGGACAGCATGAGGATGGGAAAACGATGCCCCGCCTCGCGCATAGAGCGGACCAGATCAAAACCGTTTTCCGACCCGATCATCACATCGACAATCGCGGCCCCCACCGTGGTGGTATCCAGCGTCTGCATCGCATCGGCGCAGCGATGAACGGCCACGGCCTGATAGCTGTGAATGGCCAACCCCCGACTAAGCGCCGAGGTGATTTCAGGGTCGTCATCGACCACGAGGATGGGTGGTTGGGTCGTCATGGGGGCAGTCTAGGGGTATTTCAGCACTCAGCGCGAGGCAGCCTTTGGTGGGTGCGAGGAGATACAACCATTTCGCGAAGTTGGTGTTACGTCGGCACGATGAGTTTTGTTATAAGCGGCGAGACAAAATCTTTGATGAGGTGGATATGATCAAGTTTGAAGACTTACTTACGCTTATTGGTTCTCGTCTTACTGTGCTTCTTATTTTTTTGGCATCTGCAGTGGTTTCCATAGCATTGAATAAATATGATCCAACGCTTTTCAAAGGCCTGCCAGCTTGGGTACTGCCAGCTTTGCGGTTGTTCGTGATTTTCAGCTCGGTCGCGCTCGTTACTGCGTTGTTTGGACCGGTCGTTAGTTTTCTGGAAAGAGTCTTCAGACTGATAGCAAAGCCTTATCGAGAAACGAGACTGCAAAAGGTGCCTCTAAACCTAAGTGTAGAGGAAATACTTATTCTCGGCATGGGCATTGTGGAGCAAATGCGCAAAATTCGATTACAGCAGAACCATGCTACGGTAATTTCTCCAGTCGACATAGGTTTGTCAGAAAAAGAGCCTTTTTCGTTAAATTCTGTCTCCATGGGCCATTACGATATTCCAAAGATTGTTTTTAGCTGCGCCCCCAATCCATCCCAGCGACCCGACTGTCTGCGTCAAAGCTGTCTGGGGGGAACTCTACGGCTGTGCGCGGGTGGTCGCAGAGGGCTTGGACTCCGTTGGCGCTGATGCGGATGCGCCATGTTTGGCGTTGGGTGGGTTTGGCGCGGGCGAAGGCGGTGCAGGTCAGCACGGCGACGTTAGCCCCACCGTCCGGATCGCGGACGGATCGGTAGCGGATGACTTCGGCCCCGATGTCGCGTGCGGTCTCGGCCAGTGTTTGGCAGGGGGCGTAGTCGGTCAGGTGTTCCCATGTGGCGGCGTCTTTCGCCAGTTCCCCTGAGGTCAGGTCAACGGCGGTTGCGGTTTTCACCGGAACGGCAAAGGCGGTGTAGTCGGCGGCGGTGTTGGGGAAGGGGGTGTCGGGGCTCTCGGCATAGAACAGTACGCGGTAGAAGGCCATTTCGGCCAGCGCGGTGTTCGGGTTTTCGGCCCCGTACCAGACCCCCGGCGTGATCCCTGCGCGGCGAAAGCGCGAGCCGTGGGGGTAGAGGCGGTAGCGGAAGGGCGTGGCCAGCAGGTAATCCAGATGGGCGCATTCCGAAGGCACGGGTGGTTTGGTGTCTTCGAGGATGTCTTCCAACAGTTCCTGTTCCGCCAGACTGTCGGTCAGTTTTAGGGTCGAGACGTGGTGCTGTGCCTCGACCAGACGCCATGCGGATTTGTTGTAGGGCTGCGCCTCAGACCGGAGCGCGTCGGGCGTCCAGATAGGTGCAGACATTGGTCAGGCCTTGGATAGAGGTGATCAGATCGACGGGGCGGCCGCCAAGTGCGGTGTTGTTGGCCCGCATCCACGCACGGGCGGCGGTTTCGTCGCCGCCCGTGATGGCATCAAGCGAACGGAAGGCGCGGACCAGCAGGGCGGCGAGTTCGAAGGCCTTGGTCTGTTCGTTCAGCGGCGCGGTGCCCTTTTTGAGACGCGAGATTTGGGGTTCCGACAGGCCCAGCACGGCAGCAAGGGTTTTGCCGCTGAGGTTCAACCGCTCGGCGCTGCGCAGCACGGCCTTGCCCAGAACGGTGCCGCGATCGGGCGTTTGGGTGGTTTGCGTGCGGAGCATGTGTGCTTTCCTGTGAAAGAAAAATGTATAAATCTTACGTAGGAAAGTATTGTTCTTCGCGTGATCGGTCAAGACCCGCCGCTAAATCGCCAAAGGCAGGGACAAAGTGACGGTCGTGCCGGGGTTGTCGCCAAGGGCCGTGTCGCGGGGTAGGGGGCTGTGGATGGTGATCTGGCCGCCCTGTTCCTCGATCACCCATTTCGCCAGCGCGAGGCCCACGCCGAAACCGGCGGCGCGAGTGGTGCCGGACCCTTGGGCGAAACGTTCGAAAATCTTGCCCTGATCGGCGGGGGCGATGCCTGGTCCGTTGTCGGTGATGTGGATGAGCGCGGTTGTGTCCGTGGCCTCGGCCCTCAGCGACAGATGCGTGCCGTCGGCGGCGTGGCGGATCGCGTTGCGGATCAGGCTGGCCATGAC
>NZ_CEYADA010000021.1:0-37175 GCF_982780845.1 Thalassococcus sp. | reverse complement strand
ACCGTGGACCATCCCGCAAAACCGCGCGATCTGTTTCAGCCCGACAGTTTCCTACGGCCTGTACGAAGTGCTGGACACGCCGGAAGAATGCTGGGCCGCGAAGGGTGAAAAGTATCTGTTTGCGGACGATCTGGCGGCTGACACGCTGGCCAAGGCGCGTCTGGAAGACAGCATGTACACCCGCGTCCGCGATGTGACCGGTGACGAACTGTCCGCGATGATCTTTGCCCACCCGCTGAATGGCGCGGCCGAGGCGAACGGCGAATGGGATTTCGACGTGCCGATGCTGCCGGGCGATCACGTGACCGCCGATGCCGGTACAGGCTTCGTCCACACGGCACCAAGCCACGGCGATGACGACTATGCCATCGGCATCAAGCACGGTCTGGAAATGACCTATAACCTTGGTGACGACAGCGCCTATCGCGATGACCTGCCGTTTTTTGCGGGCCTCAAGGTCTATGACCACAAGGGCAAGCCGGGCAAAGCGAACCAGGCCGTTATGGCCAAACTGGTTGAGGTTGGCCGCCTTCTGGCCCGTCAGCGCATCACCATTTCGGACGCGCACAGCTGGCGCTCCAAAGCTCCGGTCATCCGTCTGAACCGCCCACAGTGGTTCGCCTCGATCGACCGCGAGGTTGGCGACGGCAATGACACCTACGGCAAAACAATCCGCGAACGCGCCCTGACCAGCATCGACAAGCTGGTGAAATGGACACCGCAGACCGGCCGCAACCGCCTGTATTCCATGATCGAAGCGCGTCCTGACTGGGTTCTGTCCCGTCAGCGCGCGTGGGGTGTGCCGCTGACATGCTTCACCAAGAAAGGCGCACAGCCGACCGATCCCGATTACCTGCTGCGCGATGAAGCCGTGAACGCCCGCATCCTTGCCGCGTTCGAGGCCGAAGGCGCGGATGCATGGTACGTGGAAGGCGCGAAAGAACGCTTCCTTGGCAACGACTACAACGTCGATGACTGGGATCAGGTGTTTGACGTTCTGGACGTGTGGTTCGACTCGGGCTCGACCCACGCATTCGTTCTGCGCGACCGCGAGGATGGCTCGGACGATGGTCTGGCCGATCTCTATCTGGAAGGCACCGACCAGCACCGTGGGTGGTTCCATTCCTCGATGCTGCAAAGCTGCGGCACACAAGGCCGCGCGCCCTATCGCGGGGTTCTGACCCACGGCTTTACGCTGGACGAGAAGGGCAACAAGATGTCCAAATCGGTCGGCAACACCGTCGCGCCCGAGGATGTGACCAAGCAATACGGCGCCGATATCCTGCGCCTTTGGGTGGCTCAGGCCGACTACACCGCTGACCTGCGGATCGGTCCGGAAATCCTGAAAGGCGTGGCAGACAGCTACCGCCGCCTGCGCAACACCATGCGCTATATGCTGGGTGCGGTGTCGCATTTCAGCGAAGCGGATCGTGTGGAGCCTGCGGATATGCCCGAACTGGAACGCTGGGTGCTGCACCGTCTGGCGGAACTGGATGAGGTCGTGCGCGCAGGCTATGACGCCTATGACTTCCAAGGTGTGTTCCAGCAGCTTTTCAACTTTGCGACCGTGGAACTGTCGGCCTTCTACTTCGACATCCGCAAGGACGCGCTTTATTGCGACGGCGACACAGCCCGCCGCCGTGCGGCCCGCACCGTGATGGACATCCTGTTCCACCGCCTGACCACATGGCTGGCACCGGTTCTGGTGTTCACCATGGAAGAGGTCTGGCTGGAACGGTTCGGCGGCGATGACGCATCGGTCCACCTGCAGGACATCCCCGAAACGCCCGCATCGTGGAAGAACGCGGAACTGGCAGCGAAATGGTCCAAGGTCCGTTCGGCCCGCCGCGTTGTCACGTCCGCGCTTGAGGTGCAGCGCGTGAACAAGGTGATCGGCGCGTCGCTGGAAGCGGCCCCTGTGGTCTATGTCAGTGATCCCGCAACCTTGGCGGCACTGAAGGACGTAGCGTTTGAGGATGTCTGCATCACATCGGGCCTGACCCTGACGGATGACGCCGCGCCCGAAGATGCCTACCGCATGGCCGAGGTCGCAGACATCGCCGTGGTCTTTGCCGAGGCCGAGGGCGAGAAATGTCAGCGCTGCTGGAAAATCCTGCCGGACGTTGGCACGCACACCCACAAAGGCACCTGCGCCCGCTGTGACGAGGCGCTGGCGTAACTGCCTTAAGTTCAAAGAAGAGTTTGCCGCCGGGGTCCCTGCCCTGGCGGTTTTCTTTTAGGATTTGGGCTGACGTTAAATGTCGGCTATGAGCCCAACTTGACCGATGCTGCGGGACGAACGATTGTCGGCTCACACTATCCGGTTCTTTTTGCAGAGAGTTGTGGCAAAACGTATGGAAAATCCAGCGGAGGCACAAAAGTCGAGTCTCAAATCTTGGGCTTACGCTATCTTCATTTGGGTATTCCTGTGCGTTTGGATGAGCGGAATGACCGCGGGTCTCATGGCCGGAGCGTGTAGAAATGATCGATACGACGGTCTCAAGAAGCTTCGGTTCTGCAACATTTCACTCGTCGCTGGTGCTTGGATGGATTTATCTTCTCTCGAACGAGCTAAGAGGAGTGCGATCGAACTCGAAAAAGGGATCGCGTTGTCCCAGATGGGAGAACCAGAAAAAGCGGTCGAAGCATTTGAGAAAGCATTGCGCGATGCACGAGCAAAGTCGGGCCCGTGGGAAACGAGCCTCCATCGACGTATGGTTCAAATGGAAGACCGAAACACCCTTGGGCTGTGGGTGTCAGTGGTCGAAGCCGCCAAATAGGTGACCTGAGGAGCTTGGGTGATTTCCAAAGCCGCCATTGGTGCCTTCGCAGCGAAAGGGCGCTTCGTCCCGCAAACCTGACCTAAGCGATCTCTTGCTCAAAAAGAAATTCCCCCTCCACCCCTCGCGGGATGTGGACGGCGGCGCTTGAGGTGCTTAGGTTAAGGCCAGCATGAAAGAGAGCGCATGACGGACACGCCCAAGTATCAGGTTCTGGCCCGCAAATACCGCCCCGAGACCTTTGCCGACCTTGTCGGACAGGATGCGATGGTGCGCACCCTGAAGAACGCGTTCGAGGCGGATCGCATCGCGCAGGCCTTTGTGATGACCGGCATTCGCGGCACCGGCAAAACCACCACGGCACGCATCATTGCCAAGGGCATGAACTGTGTCGGCCCTGACGGAAACGGTGGCCCCACGACGGACCCGTGCGGTCAGTGCGAACCATGCCGCGCCATTATGGAAGGCCGCCACGTCGACGTGATGGAGATGGACGCCGCCTCTAACACCTCGGTCAACGATATCCGCGAGATCATCGACTCGGTCCATTACCGCGCGGCCTCGGCCCGTTATAAGATCTACATCATCGACGAAGTTCACATGCTGTCGACCAGTGCGTTCAACGCGCTGCTGAAGACGCTTGAGGAACCGCCCGCCCATGTGAAGTTCATCTTTGCCACCACGGAAATCCGCAAGGTTCCCGTGACAGTGCTGTCGCGCTGTCAGCGGTTCGACCTGCGCCGGATTGAGCCCGAGGTGATGGTGGGTCTTTTGCGCAAGATCGCGACATCCGAGGGCGCCGAGATCAGCGATGATGCCTTGGCCCTGATCACCCGCGCGGCGGAAGGATCGGCGCGGGATGCGACCTCGCTTCTGGATCAGGCGATTTCCCACGGTGCTGGCGAAACGACCGCCGAACAGGTGCGCGCGATGCTGGGCCTTGCGGACCGGTCGCGCGTTATGGATCTGTTCGAGATGATCATGCGGGGTGATGCCGCTGCGGCCCTGACCGAGATCGGCGCGCAATATGCCGACGGCGCTGACCCGCTGGCCGTACTGCGCGATCTGGCCGAGATCACCCACTGGATTTCCGTGGTCAAGATCACGCCCGATGCAGCCGAAGACCCGACGATCAGCCCGGACGAGCGCAACCGTGGTCAGGAACTGGCGCAACAGTTGGGCATGCGCCCGCTGACGCGGATGTGGCAGATGCTGCTGAAAGCCTTGGACGAGGTCAGCCAAGCGCCGAACGCGATGATGGCTGCTGAAATGGCCGTGATCCGTCTGACCCATGTGGCCGAGATGCCCTCGCCCGAAGACCTAGTGCGCAAGCTGCAGGATACGCCCCCGCCGCCAATGCCGCCATCAGGTGGTGGTGCGCCGATGGGTATGGGCGGTGGCAGCACCAACGCCATGTCGTCGGCCCCTGCGCCAACACATCGCGGCCCTTCTGGCCCTAGCGCATCGCTGGGCGGTGGTGGCGCGCAAGCGGTGCAAGCCGTGGCACAAGATCAGGCGCTGGCCCGCTACCCGACGTTCGAACACGTTCTGGAACTGATCCGCACCAACCGCGACGTAAAACTGCTGGTCGAGGTAGAAGGCGGCGTGCGTCTGGCGGCCTATCAACCGGGCCGGATCGAATTCACACCCGCGGAAGAGGCGCAGCCCGATCTGGCACAGCGCCTTGGATCGGCCCTGCAGCGCTGGACGGGCAATCGCTGGGGCGTCAGCGTGGTCAACGGCTGCGACGCCCCGACGATCACCGAAAAGAAAGACGCCGCAAAACAGGCGCTGCGCGACGAGGCCGCTGAACACCCTCTGGTCAGGGCCGTGTTCGACGCCTTCCCCAAAGCGAAGATCACTGAAATCCGCAGCGCCACCGATATTGCCAACGAAGTGCAGGCCGAAGCGCTGCAAGAAGTTGAAGATGAATGGGATCCGTTCGAAGACGGCTGAGGCCCTTCGCGGATTCTGACAACCCAAAGAACGGAGAAGAACGATGCTCAAAGGACTTGGCGGGCTGGGTGGTCTTGGTGACATGACCAAGATGATGAAAGCGGCGCAGGAAATGCAGGGCAAGATGGCCCAGCTGCAGGAAGACATGCACTCGATCATGGTCGAGGGCGAGGCCGGTGCCGGTCTGGTCAAGGCGACCTGCACGGCCAAAGGTGAATTGAAGACGCTGGACATCGATCCGTCGATCTTCAACGGCGACGACAAGGAAGTGGTCGAGGACCTGATCCTTGCCGCGATCAAGGATGCCCAGCAGCGCGCGCAGGAACGTGCCAAGGAAGAAATGGGCAAACTGGCCGAGTCGATGGGCCTGCCCAAAGACATGAACCTGCCCTTCTGATCCTGAACGGACATGTCCGGCCGCAATGACATTGATGCGCTGATCGACCTGATGGCGCGCCTGCCGGGGCTTGGGCCCCGCTCGGCGCGTCGTGCGGTGCTGCATCTGATCCGCAAACGGGCGTTGTTGCTGACGCCCCTGTCGGACCTGATGCAGACCGTGGCGGCCACTGCGCGCGAATGTCTGAATTGCGGCAACGTCGGCACCGGCGATATCTGCGAGATTTGCTCCAACGACGCCCGCGCCAACGGGCTACTGTGTGTGGTCGAGGATGTGGCCGACCTGTGGGCGATGGAGCGCTCGGGCACCTTCAAGGGCCGCTACCATGTGCTAGGCGGCACGCTGTCTGCGCTCGACAGCATCGGGCCGGACGAATTGCGCATCCCCAAATTGATCGACCGCGTCACGTCCGAGGAAATCACCGAAGTGATCCTTGCCCTGAACGCCACGGTCGATGGGCAAACCACGGCCCATTACATCGCCGACCAGCTTGAAGGCCGCGTCGCGCTGTCGTCGCTGGCCCAAGGTGTGCCCATTGGCGGCGAGCTGGATTATCTGGACGACGGCACCATCAGCGCGGCGCTGACCGCGCGCAAACGGCTATAGACGGAGACCCCAATGAGCGTGTTTGACGAAGACCTGTTCCTGAAAGGACTAGAGCAACGCAAGGCCACGCTGGGCGCGGAATACGTCGAGAAGAACATGGCCGCCGCGGATGAGTTCACACGGCCTTTCCAAGAGGCGATGACAGCGTGGTGCTGGGGCTTTGGCTGGGGCGACGATGTGATCGACGCCAAGACACGGTCGATGATGAACCTGTCGATGATCGGGGCCTTGGGGAAGATGACCGAATGGGAACTGCACTGCCGAGGCGCGCTGAACAACGGCGTCACACCGGAAGAGCTCCGCGCGATCATACACATCATAGGCATCTACTGCGGCGTCCCCCAAGCACTGGATTGCTTTCGGGCGGCGAAGAGGGTTTTGGAGAGCTTTCCGAGCCAGAAAAGTATGCCCCGAAAATAACAAATATCGGCCAGCATATTTGGTTCAGTCATAATTAATCGATTTCTAAATGCGTTAACTCAATCTTTGCCTACATTGAAATTCTTATCTAATTTTGCACAAATTATTTTTGCACCAATCGCCAAAGACGACGTCAGTCGTGCGACAAAAAAGCTTAGCAGTTTCAATCATTTGCTTAACTTCCAAAGGTGTCTTCGTCGCGGAGATTTCCCCATGAGCAATAGAATTTCTAGTATCTACGATTTGGTCTAAATTGTTAACCGTAGTCTGAGCATTATGTCCGAGGCTCCTATAGAAATCTCTTCTGAACTTCTCATAACCAAATCTTCCAAAGTAGGAAGCAACTTTGCTGAAAGACGGATTGGAGAATCCTTTGTTAAAGGCCCTCGAAGACACTGGGGCTGGCAAAGAATCTACATTCGCCCAAATCTCTGTTTCGACGTCGACGAATGACTGAACATGTTGAGCAATCTTGTCTGGTTGCGAACTGTTTCGAATTGCTTCAATTTTTTCTTTCGAAACATGGTAAAAAAACTGGGGTGCCAATCTACTCCTACACACGGCTTTGGTATGGATAGAGTCAAGCGCATGCTCTCCCAGTTCCTTTACATATGCCTCGATGTGGCTCGATAGCAGTACGACAGCGCCTCTACATAGGGCGCTGATTTCAGAGCTGCGCCTGAAGGAGTCTCTAGAACGCTCAAATTTTGCGGCCTGCTTTCTAAGAAGTTCGACCTCCTCTAACCGCAGCGCAAAATCCCCATAAACATGGGTATATCTTCCCATTACAATCCGATCTCAGCCATTGTCTGATTCCACATTGCGAATCTTTTCTCAGTTCGACTTTTGTGATCAACAGAGCGGCTTATCAAATCTTGAAAGTCTTCATCGGCCATTATTGTCGAAAAGGCGTTATTGAAATCCGTGAACTTTTGCTCCGCAACCTCCAAATCTACGCTAGCGGCAGTTTTCATAATGAGATCGAATAATGCTCGATTGATAGCCTTTGATTCGGGACGACGGAAACAACGAGATGGCTCAAACCAAACGAGTGCAACTGACAGCGCCTCATTCCAAATCTGCCTAAGGTCAGAGATTTCTTCTTCACTCAGTTTTCGTCCTTTTCTTGCCGCTGTGTTTAACCAATTTTTCAAAGGCGTCTTGTAAGTCGCAAGAGATTGAGTGTGAAAAGCAAAAAAACGTAAAATCATTTCCTCATCTGCGAGACGCTTATCTGGTTTCTTCCGACCTCGAATAGCCAACCAACTTTCACCATATGAAAGCTCGGCGAGAAGATTATTTAGGGAGCCGCGAGAAACACAGTTTCTGAGTTCTTGCGCATTTAAAGGCATGGTGCTGGTATTCAAACGCTCGAAAACGTCAAATTTGATTTCTGGGTGAGAGTCATTTTTGATTACGACACACCGCAGCGTATGTGTCGTTAGCTTTCGTTGTTCTTTGCTCGGAAGCTCAAAGAAACGCAAGCCATTGAACTCTGTCAAAGCTTCAAGCCCTTGAAGTTTAAATTGATTTTCGACAAACCTATATAGGGAAAATATCCTTTGTTGGCCATCAATAACGTCAAGTTCACAATCTTCATTTTCGGAAAGGTAGCAGGGCGGAATCGGCACGTTCAAAAGAACGGACTCTACAAGTCGCGAAGCAAGTTTGTCATGCCAAACATACTGCCGTTGGAAATTCGGCCGGTCGCTTAACGGCCGTAAGAATAGAATTTTTCGATGCACCTGCCCAACTATTGAATCAATGCTCAAATCATACGGCTGAGTAACCACCTTCCGATCTCGCAGGGGAATGGCGTCGGGATCAGGCTCGTCGCTCAAATCCAATTCGTAAAACGGTTTTTCAGTGATCATTTCAGCCCTCATCAACTCGACAGAATGCTACGGCATTTTGTTCGGCTTGTCATCGATTTAGCAAGGCATAAACTGCTTTCAAACAGGCCATGCCCTTCCATTAAAGTCGCCAGATCGGACCGCATTTTCACATAGTAGATACGTCTCGCTGACTCAGTGCACCAACATAAAAAAAAACCCGCCAAACTGGCGGGTTTTTCTGTCTCACTGACCTGACGATCAATTGTCGTCTTCGTCCTCGTCGCTCCCACCGTCCGGCAGGTTGAAGAACGAATCCGCGTCTGCGAAGTCTTTTTCGTCCTCGGTGTCCTCATCCTCACCACGGGGATCGGACAGGCTGAAGGTTTCCAGACCTTCCATCGACGACGGCATGCGCGGTTCTGCGTCCATGCCAAGGCTCTGTTCTGTCGACACCAGCTTGCGGCGTTCGTCGTCGTTCATCACAGCGCCCGCTTTCTTGGACGCCTTCTGGATCGCCGCGTCCAGTTCGGACTGGCGGCAGAGGCCCAGAGCAACCGGATCGATGGGCTGGATGTTGGCGATGTTCCAGTGTGTGCGTTCGCGGATCGCCTGAATGGTCGGCTTGGTTGTGCCCACCAGTTTGGAGATCTGACCGTCGCTCAGTTCGGGGTGGAACTTGACCAGCCACAGGATCGACGCGGGGCGGTCCTGACGTTTGGACAGCGGCGTGTAGCGCGGGCCACGGCGTTTGTCTTCGTCATGGGCGGCGGGGTTGAACTTCAGCTTCAGTTTGACCAGCGGGTCTTTCTCGGCCTTGTCGATGTTATCCTGATCCAGCTGGTTGTTGGCAACGGGGTCAAAGCCCTTAACACCGGTGGCGACGTCGCCGTCGGCGATGCCCTGCACCTCAAGTTCGTGCATGCCGACGAAATCGGCGATCTGTTTGAAGGTCAGCGTGGTATTGTCCACCAGCCAGACCGCAGTGGCCTTGGGATGCAACAGCTTGGCCATGTTATATCTCCTTAGACATATCTTTTCCGGCTCCTGGGTTTCTGGCCCGAGGAGGTCTCGGCTGGTCCGAGACAGGTTTCCGTTGTAGGGGAACTTGAGCCCTATATAGGGATCATTGGATCAAGAGGAAAGTGAAAATGCGATTGCTGGGTGCGCTTCTTGTGGCGGCAGGGTTGATGCAGGCGGATGTGGCGCAGGCCGATGGGGAACGGTCGGGCGCGTTTGATTACTATGTGATGTCGCTCAGCTGGTCGCCCACGTGGTGTGTGCTGGAGGGCGATGATCGCGGATCGCCGCAGTGCGATGATGATCGGGATGCCGGTTGGATCCTGCACGGGCTTTGGCCGCAGTACCATCAGGGCTGGCCTGCCTATTGCCCGACGAACGAGCGCAATCCGTCCCGCAGTCAGACAGAGGCGATGGCAGATATCATGGGCACGTCCGGTCTGGCGTGGCATCAGTGGAAGAAACACGGGGTGTGTTCGGGGCTGTCGTCGACCGAATATTACGATCTGTCGCGGCAGGCATTTGCGACGGTGAACCTGCCCGAGGTATTTGAAAAGCTGACAAAATCCGTGACAGTGCCCGCCTCGGTGATCGAACAGGCTTTTCTTGAGGCCAATCCGGACCTGGAGCCCGACATGGTGACGATCACCTGCCGGTCCGGACGTATCCAAGAGGCCCGTGTCTGCCTGTCCAAAGATCTGGAACCGGTACCCTGCGGTCGCGATGTGGTCAAAGACTGCACGCTGAATGACGCGCTGCTAGATCCGATCCGCTGATCGTCAATCACACGTCAGCGCGGCATCCAAAGCGCCGCGCTGCCATGGGCCGATGTCATTTGCGCTAATGCGACCACCGCGAAGCGTCACGGCCAGAACGCGCGACCAACGGGCATCTGCGACGATCATCTCGGGGCCCTGCCCGCAATCACGAATGCCACCGGGGATATCTGCCCAGCCGATCTGGTGATTGGTCACACCGGGATAATCCACCACCGGTTCGAGATTCGCACCCTCACCGGTCGGAACAAACCGCCAAATACGCAGTGTCTTTGCCAGATGCGGCCGGTCGATATAGGCGATCTCGAACAGCCCGTCGCCATCCAGATCCGCCGCGCCCACAGGGGCGAGCCAACGAAAGCGCGTTCCGATAAACGGCGTTGCAGCGCGAAGGGCCAAGGCGCCGTCCACCAGCCCCCAAACGGACAGACGCGCGCCGAAGTCTTCGTGGCTTTCGACCACAACCACCTCGGGCGACCCATCACTATCAAGATCGATGACACGGGGCGCTTCATCCTCGAACACGAGGGGCCGGTCCCAACGGGCAGACATTGAACGCCCGTCCGACAGACCAACCACCAAAGTGTCGTGTTCAATCGCATCCCCAAGCGCGCCATGAGGATAGCGCGTGGTCGGCCCGTCATAACGGGCCGACACGATCTGTTGCGCCACACCTGCCACGGGCATGGCCAGCCACAGGCACACCGCTGTCAGCGCGCCGCGGGCGCAACCGCCCCAAAAGCGCTTAGGCTGACGCGGCGCTTGGCCCATCGTTTAGATTTGCTTTTCGGGCATATTGACGACAAGCCCGTCCAGCTCGTCCGTCACTTTGATCTGGCAGGTCAGACGCGACCGCGCCGGATCGGGCTGGTAGGCGAAGTCCAGCATGTCTTCTTCCATGTCGTCCTTGGCAGGCAGCTTTTCGACCCACTCGGGAGCGACATAGACATGGCATGTGGAACAGGCACAGGCACCGCCGCAATCGGCTTCGATGCCGGGAATGTTGTTGTCCCGTGCACCTTCCATGACGGTCATGCCGTTTTTGACATCGACCACATGTTCGGTCCCGTTGAATTCCACATAGGTAATTTTGGCCATCTGCGAGCTCCCTAAAACTTGTTGCACCCTAGGTAGCCAAGCCCGCCCGCCAATTCCAGAGCAGAACTGACCTTTGCTTGAGCATGTTCTTTATATGTTCTATAAAAGTCCCTGATGCAGATCATTTCTTCAACATCCGGCACAACGAATACGGACTGGCCACGGCCACCGTCCTGCCTGCGCGCCTGCGACCTGCACCTGCCGCCCATAGGCGCACGGGTGGCTGTGGCGGGGCTGGTGATCCTGCGCCAGCGTCCCGGTACGGCAAACGGGGTGATCTTTATCACGCTCGAAGATGAAACAGGTGTCGTGAACATCGTGGTCTGGCGCGCGCTTTACGAACGCTTCCGTCGCGCCGTCATCGCAGGCCGTATGCTCAAGGTCACAGGCCGCATGCAGCGCGAAGCCTCTGTCACCCACATCATCGCAGAAGAGATCGAAGATATCTCGCATCTGCTGGACCGCTTGGTTGATCCGTCTGATCCACTTTCGCGGGGCACAAAAATCGGCTAATGTCCTGCGCGAACAAGACCTAACAACAGGCAGAGCAGGCATGACAGGACGATCCGCCCTCTTTCCGGCGCTACTGATCGCTTTGGCGGCGTGCACCCCCGTAGACACCTCACCCGAGGCGCCTGCCCCCCAATTCACCACCCAGAAAGCCGAAGACGGCAGCTGCTGGGGCACGGTCGTCATTCCGGCGGTTTACGAACAGGTCCCCGGTCAGGTGCAGGTCGTGCAGGCGCAGGTCGATGAAAACGGCACAATCATCCAGCCGCCGATCTATCGCAACGCCACCGTCCCGAAAGAGGTGCGCCCGCGCCGCGAAGAACGCTTTCCGGCCCCCTGCCCCGATCAGATCACGCCCGAGTTCATCGCCTCGATCCAGCGCGCGCTGCTCGCACGCGGCTACTATCGCGGCGGCGTAACCAGCCGTTTCGATGAACCCACACTAAATGCCATCCTGCGCTTTCAATCCGAACGCGGGTTGAAAAGCAGCCAGATCTCGCTCGACAGCGCCCGTGAACTGGGCCTCGCCGCCGTTGACCTGAACTGATCCAAGTATTTTCTTTCCCCAAATACCTTGGGGGAATTGGCCAAAGGCCAAGGGGGCAAAGCCCCAATGAAAAACACCCGCCTGATCAGACGGGGGTTTTCAATTTCACGTCCTGAAAGATCAGTTCTCTTCGATCCCCAGCGCAACAAAGCGCGGGTCGCCAGACCGGCGGACCAACAGCAGGATCGACTTGCGTCCGGCCTCACGTGCCTCGGCGATCTTCTCTTCAAACTCATCAAAGCTTTTGATCGGGCTTTGCCCCGCTTCGGTGATCAGATCGCCAGCACGCAGACCTTTTTCAAAGGCTTCGCTGTCTTCATCGACGACCGTCACAACCAGACCCTCGGCATTATCGCCAAGTGAGTACTCCTCGGTCAGTTCGTCGGTCACAGCACTCAGGGACAAGCCAAGCAGATCAAGCGTTTCGGGCGCGGCTTCTTCCTCAGGCTCGGTCGGACCTGTCGGAACAGAGCTGCTCTCGGCCTCTTCACGACGGCCCAGCGTCACCATGATCGTCTCGGTCTGACCTTCGCGGTTCACAACCACACGCACGGCTTTGCCGACCTCGGTGTTGCCGACCTGACGGACAAGACCACGTGTATCGGCCACATCGGCACCGTCGAATTTCAGGATGACGTCACCGGACAGCAGGCCAGCGTCCTTGGCTGGACCATCGGGCACATCGGTGATCAGCGCGCCAGCGGTGCCTTCAAGGCCCATTGCTTCGGCCACATCCTCTGTCACGTCCTGAATGCGCACACCCAGCCATCCACGGCGCGTTTCACCGTATTTCTGCAACTGGTCGACCACACGAACCACAACGTTGGACGCCATGGAAAAACCGATCCCGATCGAGCCGCCCGTGGGCGACAGGATCGCTGTGTTCACGCCGATCACATCGCCATCCATGTTGAACAAGGGACCGCCCGAGTTGCCGCGGTTGATCGCGGCGTCGGTCTGGATGTAGTCGTCATAGCTGCCCGACAGCGCGCGGTTGCGGGCCGAAACGATACCTGCGGACACAGAAAAGCCCTGCCCCAGCGGGTTGCCCATGGCCATAACCCAGTCACCGACGCGGGCTGTGTTGCTGTCGCCGAAGGACACGAATTTCAGCGGGGTTTCCGCCTCGACCTTCAAGAGCGCGATGTCTGTTGTCGGGTCAGTGCCCACAAGCTTTGCCGGCAGCGAGAAACCTTCGAAAAATTCGATCTCGATCTCATCCGCGCCTTCGATGACGTGGTTGTTTGTGACAATGAAGCCATCTTCCGAGATCACAAATCCCGATCCCAGCGCCGACGACCGCCGCGGTTGGTCGCCCTCGGGTCCGTTGCGGTTCTGGAAGTCGCGGAAGAAATCTTCGAACGGCGATCCGTCGGGCACGATGCCCTGCGGCCCCATACGGCCAGCAACCGTTGTCGAAGTGGTGATGTTCACCACCGACGGGCTGATGGTTTCCGCCAGATCGGCAAAACTTTCAGGCGCACCCCGCGCCGAAGCCATCAGGGTTTGCGCCAGAATAAGAAACACCGACAAGGTCGAGATCCAGAACAAGCGCAGCGGTGTAACTGTGTCGCGGGTCATAGAGATAGCTTGGGACTTCAAAGGGTGCTCCTCTGTATTCAAATCGGGCGGTTATGATCCGCCATCTTAATGATCTTGCAGTGAAGATAGGCTCAAATTCTGAACACTCAAAGACTGTTTCAGCAAATAAAGCGGTTGTGACTATCGAAAAACGGGAATTCCGGTCGCCTAAAGTGCGATCCAGAGAATGGTCACGCCGGTGACTGCGGTCAAAAGGCCCAAAGTCCTGCGTGTTTCCAAAGACATGGATGCCAGCGCCTCAAGCATACGCTCGACAAGCGAAGGGGCCAGCGCATAGGCCAGCCCCTCGATAATCAATGCGCCTGCGATCAAAATAAGGATCACATTGACGGTCATGATCAGTTCGATGCCTCATTCGCAGGTGCATCAGCCGGTGCTTCCAGTTGCTGGCGCGCATCATCCGGAAGATCGGGCGACGTGCCAGCCTCGGGCGCCATATTGCGCAGCGTCTCGATATCCAAATCGATTTCTTCCACTGCGCTCAGGCCATCAGCACGAACCGCACCGAACAGAGGTGCGACCAGTTCGCTGTCAGGCGAGATGACCATGGTCGAGTTGCTTTGCTGCAGAGTGCGTTCCAGCGTGGACAGGGACCGGTAGAAGGCGAAGAATTCAGGATTGCCCCCAAACGCTTCGGCATAAACGCGGTTCCGTTCCGCGTCCGCTTCACCGCGGATCACGTCAGCGTCACGGTTCGCGGTCGACGTGGTTTCCACCACGGTACGATCTGCTGCCGCGCGCACACGCTGGGCCGCTTCGTTACCACGGGCGATTTCGTCCGCCGCTTCACGTTCACGTTCCGCACGCATACGGGCGAATGTCGCATCGAGGTTCTGACGCGGCAGGTTGGTCTGCTTCAGACGAACGTCGACGATCTGCAGGCCAAGGCTTTCTGCCTCGGTCCGTGCCTGATTGCGGATGCGCAGGGCCAGATCGCGGCGTTCGGACGACAGGATCGTATCCGATGTCACCTGATCGGCACCCAGTACCTCGCGGATTTGGGCGTTCAGGATGGACGACAGACGGTCTTCTGCGGCACGGATGCCACCAACGCCAACAGCCTGACGGAACTGAACAACGTCAGAAATCCGGTAGCGGGCGAAGGCGTCAACAACCAGTCGACGGTCATCAGATGGCGTAACTTCGATCGTATCAGTATCCAGCGACAGGATACGGTCGTCGTACTTGACCACTTCCTGAATGAACGGGATTTTGAAGCCGAGGCCCGGTTCTTCACGCACCTGTTTGATCTGACCAAACTGCAGAACCAGCGCCTTTTCACGCTCGTCTACAATGAACAGCGCCGAGAGCGCGCCAACGACGGCCACAAAGGCCACGATAAGTGCAAGAGTTGCTCCACGCATCAGTTCGACCCTCCACGGCGAAGTTCATTGAGGGGAAGGTACGGCAGAACACCGCCCTCAGAGCTGTCATCCAGAATGATCTTGTCGACGTCACCTAGGGTGCGTTCGATCGTTTCCAGATACAGACGGCGCTGGGTGACTTCCGGTGCTTGGTTGAATTCCTTGGCAACAGACACAAAGCGCGATGCCTCACCGATCGCTTCGTTGACGACCTGCGCACGGTAGGCTTCCGCCTCTTCCAGTGTCTGCGCCGCAGAACCACGGGCCTCGGCCAGAACGCGGTTTGCGTAGGCGTCGGCTTCGCGCTGCAGACGGTCACGTTCCTGTTCAGCTGCCTGAACTTCGCGGAAGGCGTCGATAACCTCGGCCGGCGGGTCAGCACGATCAAGGTTCACACGAACCACGGTGATACCCGAGTCGTATTCGTCCAGCGTTTCCTGAATATTCTGCATTGCTGTATCGGCGATCAGACCACGGTCGCGGTTCAGGATCGGCGCAAGGTTCGATGCCGCGATGATTTCGCGCATGACCGATTCAGAAACCGCCTGAACGGTCAGTTCAGGGTCACGGATGTTGAACAGCAGTTTCGCAGGATTGCTTATGTTCCAGACGACCTGGAAATCGATATCCACGATGTTCGCATCTGTGGTCAGCATCAGACCATCAGAGCTGCTACCACGACCGGAACCGATGTTTTCGGTCCGTTCAGAGGTCGTATTGATGACGTCGTATGTTACGAAAGGCCAAGGCGCAAAGTTCAGACCCGGTTGACCGGTTGAGCTGTATTCGCCAAGGAACAGCTCTACAGACTGTTCTTCGGGACGCACTGTGTAGAAACTGGAAAACGCCCAGACCGCCACAGCCGCGAGAGCGAACAGGCCGAACGATCCGGCCGAGAAGCCGGAACCACCGCCATTCGAACCGCCAGAGTTGCCGCCGCCTTTGCCGGCGCGGCCACCCATCAGGACACGCAGTTGTTCCTGACCTTTTTTCACAAGCTCGTCGATCTCTGGAATCTGGCCCTGGTTGTTGTCGGGGCCACGTCCGCCGCCGCCTTGTGGGCGCTGCGGGCCATTGCCGCCGCCTGATCCACCGCCGCCCCAGGGGCCGCCGTTATTGCCTGCCATGTATCCTCATCCCTTTTTCAAGTTCCAAGCGTTCCCTCATAGCTGTGGGGAGAGAACGAAATTTCAAGCGGTGCGCACCGGATTCCGCATTGTCACGATTTCCTCGGACATCGTGGGGTGAACCGCTACGGTTCTATCGAAATCCTCTTTGGTGGCACCCATTTTAATCGCAATACCCGCAAGCTGGATCATCTCGCCCGCGTTGGGCGCGACGATATGACAACCCAGAACCTTGCGCGTTTCTTTCGAAACAATCAGCTTCATCAATACGCGATCCGGCTTGCCAACGAAAGCGCTCTGCATCGGGCGGAAAGAGGTGCTGTATACCTCGATCTCTTCCTGTTCGCGCGCGGCTTCCTCGGACAGACCAACTGTGCCCATTTCCGGCTGTGTGAAAACAGCCGAAGGGATCAATTCGTGATCCACAGGTGTCGGGTTGCCTTTGAACACGGTTTCCACAAAAGCCATGCCTTCACGGATGGCGACCGGCGTCAGGTTTACGCGGTCGGTCACATCACCGATGGCATAAATGGATGGCACCGATGTCTGGCTGTATTCGTCGACCACAACCTCGCCCTTGCGGCCAAGTTTCACGCCGACTTCTTCAAGGCCCAGGCCGTCTGTGTTGGGTTTGCGGCCCGTTGCGAATAGGACCGTATCAAACACCTTGGTTTTGCCATTCGTGGCTTTGACGAAGATCGGGCCCTTTTGTTCGGTCTGCTCTTCTGCCTGACCGGACAACCCACTATCGCCGATGGCGCCCGGCGTGCTGTGCACAGGCGCGCCCATGCCAGCGTCATCCGCACCTGCGATTTCCTCGGGCGTGGCGCAGCGCATTTCAACGATGTCGGCACCCAGATGCAGATCGATGCCGCGTTCGGTCATCTGGTCGGCGATCAGACCCCGTGCTTCGTCATCGAAACCGCGCAGGATCTGCGCACCGCGATAGTATTGCGTCACCTCGACGCCCAGACCGTGCAGGATGCAGGCGAATTCACAAGCGATATAGCCGCCGCCGATGATCAGGATCGACTTGGGAAGTTTTTCCAGATGGAAGATATCGTCCGACACCATGCCCAGATTGGCATTCTTGGTTTCGGGACGCACAGGGCGTCCGCCAACCGCAACCAGAATGTGTTTGGCCGTTTTGACTTCACCAGTCGACAGTTGGACGGTGTGCGCATCCTTGACCGTCGCGCGGGCATCAAACGTGTCCACGTTCGAACCGGCCAGCAGCTTGCGGTAGACGCCTTCAAGACGGTCCAGCTCTTCGTTCAGCTTGCCCGAGAATTTGGTCCAGTCGAAATCACCACGAGTGACCTCCCAGCCGTAGCCGCCGGCGTCGGTGCAGATGTCGGCATATTCCGACGCGAACACCATCAGCTTTTTGGGAACGCACCCGCGGATCACGCAGGTGCCGCCGTAACGGCTTTCTTCGGCCAGAGCGACCTTTGCGCCGGTTTCGCCAGCAGCCACACGCGCAGCACGCACGCCACCAGAGCCACCACCGATTACGAAAAGGTCATAGTCGAATTCAGCCATAAACTCAGTCTCCGAGGTCCTTGAACAGGTTATCGCTTTCTTCAAACAGCATTTGGTCTGTCGTCACGGTGCCTGCATTGATGTCACGGGTTTCCACCTTGCCGTCAGCAAAGCCGATAACCACGCGATCACAGATATCTATGAACAACCCGTTTTCAACCACCCCGGGGATTTGGTTTAGAACAAGCGCCAACTGACGGGCATTGCCGATGCGGCCCAAGTGCAGGTCAAGGATGTGGTTGCCTTCGTCCGTCACGAACGGTTTTGCGCCGTTCATACGCAGGGTGCTTTTGCGGCCCATGACGTCCATGCTGACCAGCGTTTCTTCCACAAGGCTCTGGCTGGTCTGCCAGCCAAAAGGAATAACCTCGATCGGCAGGGGGAAGTTGCCAAGGGTCTGAACCTCTTTCGCGGCGTCCGCGATCACGACCATCTGATCAGAGGCCGTAGCCACGATCTTTTCCTGCAACAGCGCACCGCCGCCGCCCTTAATCAGGTTCAGGTCCTTGTCGAATTCGTCTGCGCCATCGATGGTCAGGTCTAGCCACTTGGCTTCATCCAGCGAAATCACTTCGATGCCCAGTTCGCGTGCCAGATCGGCTGTGCGGGTCGATGTGGGCACACCACGGAATCGGATGCCCTCTTCTTCCATACGCTCGGCAAGGCAGCGCACCAGCCATGCGGCGGTGGATCCGGTCCCGAGACCGACTTTCATGCCGTCTTCGACAAAGCCCGCCGCTTGCTTGGCAGCTACGAATTTGGCGCGATCAATTGGGGAAAGCTCTCCGGTCATGGTATCCTCTTACATGGCAGCGCCGCCCTTATAGGCCGCACCGCGCCATGGTGCGAGAGGCAATCCACCCGAAAACCGGTCTGATTGACGCGCAGAGCCTGTCTTGGGCTGTTCCTGCGCACCGATATGTCGCTTTCGCCATATTGCCCGGTTGAAAACCTTCTAGTCTGAGGCGAATCCTAAGACCGGACAAATACAGGCGCACCCATGTTTCTTTCCGTATTCGATATGTTCAAAATCGGCGTTGGCCCGTCGTCTTCCCACACAATGGGGCCGATGGTGGCAGCGGCGCGGTTTCTGGATCGGATGCGTCAGGTCAGCTTTACGGTGAATGCCGTTCGCGGATCGCTGCACGGGTCTTTGGCCTTCACAGGTGTCGGCCATGCGACCGACCGCGCGGTGATCCTTGGGTTGGCGGGGTTTCTGCCCGACACGTTTGACGCGGAAGCCGCAGAAAAGGCGATGGCCGAGCTGCGGGCGACCTGCACCCTGCGCCCCGAAGGTCTACCCGAACTGCACTTCGATCCGTCCAAAGACCTGCGGTTTGATTATGATCGTGCCTTGCCCGGCCACGCCAACGGCATGATCCTTGAGGCGCTGGATGCCCAGGGCGACGTGGTTTTGCAGGAAACCTACTATTCGATTGGCGGCGGCTTCGTTCTGACCGAAGCGGAACTGGCGCAAGGCTGCGACACAGACGATGGCCCTGCCGTGCCCTTCCCGTTCAAAACCGGCGCGGAAATGCTGGAAATGGCCAAGGCATCCGGCAAATCCATCGCGCAGATGAAACGCGCCAACGAACTGTCCCGCGCGCCTTCGGCCAAGGTTGAACAGGGGGTCGAGCGTATCTGGCAGGTTATGGAGGATTGCATTGATCGCGGCCTGACCACCGACGGCACTTTGCCCGGTGGTCTGAATGTGAAGCGCCGCGCGAAGGCAATTCACGACGCGCTGCAGGCGGAACGCGGCAACAACATGATGGCGCCCCATACGATCAACGACTGGATGAGCGCCTACGCCATGGCCGTGAACGAGGAAAACGCCGCTGGCGGTCAAGTTGTGACGGCCCCCACCAATGGCGCGGCGGGCGTGGTCCCTTCTGTCATCCGCTATTGGCTGGATCACGTGCCGGATGCGACACGCAGCAGGTTGCCGGATTTCCTGCTGACGGCGGCGGCGATTGGTGGGTTGGTGAAGTACAACGCCTCTATTTCGGGTGCCGAAGCGGGCTGTCAGGCCGAGGTTGGCAGCGCATCCGCAATGGCCGCCGCGGGGCTGTGTGCTGTTATGGGCGGCACGCCCGAACAGATCGAAAACGCCGCCGAAATCGCGCTGGAACATCATCTGGGCATGACCTGCGATCCGGTGAAAGGATTGGTTCAGGTGCCCTGTATCGAACGCAATGGTTTGGGCGCGGTCAAAGCGGTTTCTGCCGCCAGTCTGGCGTTAAGGGGCGACGGCACGCATCTGGTCCCGCTGGACGCCTGCATCGAAACCATGCGGCAGGTCGGCGCGGATATGTCCGAGAAGTATAAAGAAACATCGCTCGGCGGTTTGGCCGTCAATGTGCCCAATTGCTGATCTGACCCCACATAAATCGCCGTAGACCAAACCTGTGTCCCTTTGACACGGCCACAGACCCGCCCTAACCTGCGAAAAACCGTTTAAGGTTAAACGATTGAACTGGGAGGGTTCAGCCATGGCCACACGCAAGAAAACCTCTGCCCCCACGGCGGATGCGGATGAGCTGCTGAAATACTATCGCGACATGCTGCTAATCCGCCGGTTCGAGGAAAAAGCAGGTCAGCTGTATGGCATGGGCCTGATTGGCGGTTTCTGTCACCTATATATCGGTCAAGAGGCCGTGGTTGTCGGCATCGAAGCCGTCGCGCGCAAGAACGACAAACGCCTGACATCCTACCGTGACCACGGCCATATGCTGGCCTGCGGCATGGACCCCAAGGGCGTTATGGCCGAACTGACGGGCCGCGAAGGTGGCTATTCCAACGGCAAAGGCGGCTCGATGCATATGTTCAGCCGCGAAAAGCATTTCTACGGCGGCCATGGCATTGTCGGCGCACAGGTGCCCATTGGTGCAGGCTTGGCATTCTCGGACAAATACCGTGGCGAACATAACGTGACCTTCTGCTACTTCGGCGATGGCGCAGCCAATCAGGGCCAGGTCTATGAGACCTACAACATGGCCGAACTGTGGGACCTGCCGGTGATCTTCGTCATCGAAAACAACCAATACGCCATGGGCACCAGCGTGAAGCGGTCGACCAAATCCAAGTCGCTGTTCGAACGCGGCCGCGCCTACGGCATTGAAGGCGAAGAAGTGGACGGCATGGACGTCCTCGCCGTGCGCGATGCGGCCGAAAAGGCGACACTCCACTGCCGCGCAGGCAAAGGCCCCTACATTCTGGAAATCAAAACCTATCGCTATCGCGGCCACTCCATGTCCGATCCGGCGAAATACCGCACCCGCGAAGAGGTGCAGAAAATGCGCGATGAACGGGACCCGATCGATCACGTCCGCCAGATGCTGCTCGAGGCGAAATCAGCGACCGAGGACGATCTGAAAGCCATCGACAAGGAAATTAAATCCATCGTCAACGAAGCCGCCGATTTCGCCCGCGAAAGCCCCGAACCCGATCCGGCGGAACTTTGGACAGATATCTACGCGCAGGTGGAGGGTTAAGACCATGACAACAGAAATCCTGATGCCCGCCCTGTCGCCCACGATGGAAGAAGGCACGCTCGCCAAATGGTTGGTCAAAGAAGGCGACACCGTCGCCGCGGGTGATGTGATTGCCGAGATCGAAACAGACAAAGCCACGATGGAATTCGAAGCGGTTGACGAAGGCCGCGTTGGCAAAATTCTGGTGCCCGCTGGAACGGCGAACGTGAAGGTGAACACTCCCATCGCGATCCTCGCAGAAGAAGGCGAAACGATCGAGGTTAGCGCCACGCCCGTGGCCACGGCGCCAGCGGCGCAGGCCACAGCAGAGGCCAAGGCGGCCCCCGCAGGGGGCTCCGCGAACTCTGCACCCGCCGCACCGCAGCCAGACAGAACACCGGATTGGCCCGAGGGCACCAGGACCCGCTCCATGACCGTCCGCGAAGCGATCCGCGACGCCATGGCCGAAGAAATGCGCCGCGACGGCGATGTCTTCCTGATGGGCGAAGAAGTGGCGGAATACCAAGGCGCCTACAAAATCTCGCAAGGTCTTTTGGACGAATTCGGCAGCAAACGGGTGATCGACACGCCCATCACCGAACACGGCTTTGCAGGCCTCGCGGTCGGAGCGGCATTCGGTGGCCTGCGCCCCATCGTCGAATTCATGACCTTCAACTTCGCCATGCAGGCCATGGACCAGATCGTCAACTCGGCCGCCAAAACGCTCTATATGTCCGGTGGTCAGATGGGCTGTCCCATCGTCTTCCGCGGCCCCAACGGTGCGGCGGCCCGCGTCGCGGCCCAGCACAGTCAGGACTACGCCGCATGGTACGCCCATGTTCCGGGCCTGAAGGTCGTCATGCCCTACTCGGCCTCCGACGCCAAAGGCCTGATGAAAACCGCCATTCGCGATCCGAACCCTGTGATCTTTCTTGAAAACGAAATCCTTTACGGGCGCAGCTTTGACGTGCCGGTGATGGACGACTTCACAATTCCCTTCGGCAAGGCCCGCGTTTGGCGCGAAGGCACCGACGTCACCATCGTCAGCTTCGGCATCGGTATGACCTATGCTTTGGAAGCGGCCGATGCGCTCGCACAAGACGGCATCAGCGCCGAGGTCATCGACCTGCGCACCCTGCGCCCCATCGACACCGCAACCGTGATTGAAAGCGTCAAGAAAACCAACCGGTGCATTACCGTCGAAGAAGGCTGGCCTGTCGCCTCGATCGGCAACCATATCTCGGCCGTTCTGATGCAAGAGGCCTTCGATTACCTCGACGCACCGGTCGTCAACTTGACCGGCAAGGACGTCCCCATGCCCTACGCCGCGAACCTTGAGAAACTGGCGCTGGTCACCACGCCCGAGGTCATCGCCGCAGCCAAACAGGTCTGCTACCGATGACACCGCTCGCCCACTTCCGGACCGCCCCCACCCAAGAGGTGCCCCATGCCGATTGAAATCCTGATGCCCGCCCTGTCCCCCACGATGGAGGAAGGCACGCTGGCAAAATGGCTGGTGAAAGAAGGCGACACCGTCCAATCCGGTGATGTCATCGCCGAGATTGAAACCGACAAAGCGACCATGGAATTTGAAGCCGTGGACGAAGGTAAAATCGGCAAAATTCTGATCGCTGAAGGTACCGGAAACGTGAAGGTCAACACGCCCATCGCGATCCTGCTGGAAGATGGCGAAACCGCCGACGATCTGGGCGCGACGCCCGTGGCCACGGCGCCAGCGGCGCAGGCCACAGCGGGCGACAAGGCGGTGTCCGAAGGACACCCCGCGAAGCCCGCGCCTGCCGCCCCTGCCACAGACGCTGGCGACCGGATTTTCGCGACCCCACTGGCGCGCCGGCTGGCTTCGGAAAAAGGTCTCGACCTTGCGCAGATCTCAGGCTCTGGTCCTCGCGGGCGCATCACCAAGGCTGATGTTTTGAAGGCCGATGGCGCTGGCACAGCTGTTGCCGCCCCTGCCCCTGCCGCAGAACCAATGCCCGTAGCACCGCGCCCCATGGCACCGTCCGTTTCGTCCGATCCCATTACAAAAATCTACGCGGACCGCGAAACCACCGAGGTGCCTCTCGACAACATGCGCCGCACCATTGCGGAGCGGTTGACGGAAGCCAAACAAACCGTCCCGCATTTCTATCTGCGCCGATCAGTTGAAATCGACACGCTGCTGGAAGCCCGCGCCAAGATGAACGCCAAGCTGGCGGCACGGGGCGTGAAACTGTCAGTCAACGACTTTATTATCAAAGCCTGCGCTATGGCGCTGCAAGAGGTGCCGGATGCCAACGCGATTTGGGCAGGTGATCGTATCTTGCGGCTGAAACCGTCGGACGTCGCCGTCGCAGTGGCCATTGAAGGCGGGCTCTTTACACCCGTTCTTCGGGATGCAGAGACCCAAAGCCTGTCGTCCCTTTCCAGCCAGATGAAAGATTTGGCAGCGCGCGCGCGTGACAAAAAATTGGCCCCCCATGAATATCAGGGCGGCAGCTTTGCGATTTCCAACTTGGGCATGTTCGGCATCGAAAACTTCGACGCGGTCATCAACCCGCCCCACGGCGCCATCCTTGCCGTCGGCGCGGGGATCAAGAAGCCTGTCGTACGCGACAGCGGTGACGTCGCTGTCGCGACGGTTATGTCCATGACCCTGTCGGTAGATCACCGCGTTATCGACGGTGCCCTTGGCGCGCAGCTTCTCAGCGCGATTTGTGATAATCTGGAAAATCCGGTTTCAATGTTGGCCTGAACGGCCAACATTTTCCAACCATCAAAACGGCTTACGCGCCACCACGGATCAGTTGATCCATATTGATCGACGGCTGCGAACAGCCCGCCTCGCCCACGATGCGTGCCGGAACGCCCGCGACTGTTTTCATCGGCGGCACCTCTTCCAGCACCACGGAACCCGCTGCAATGCGTGAGCAGTTGCCGATCTTGATATTGCCCAGAACCTTGGCACCCGCGCCGATCAGAACGCCATCGCCAATCTTGGGGTGACGGTCTTCTTCTTCCTTACCGGTACCGCCGAGCGTCACGGAATGCAGCATTGAAACGTTGTCACCCACCACAGCGGTTTCACCGATCACGATGGAATGCGCGTGGTCGATCATGATCCCACGGCCGATTTTTGCAGCAGGGTGGATATCGACGCCAAAGACCTCAGAGCAGCGCATCTGGAACATATACGCCAGATCATGCCGCCCCTGACGCCACAGCCAGTTGGCCACACGGTAGGACTGGATCGCCTGAAAGCCTTTGAAATACAGCAAGGGCTGCAGGAAGCGATGGCATGCCGGATCGCGTTCGTAGACGGCGACGATATCTGCACGCGCTGCCAGCGCCAAATCCGGATCAGAGGCGTGCGCCTCATCACAAATCTCGCGCAGAATCTGCTCGGACATTTCGCCATTCGCCAGCTTCAGCGAAATCCGGTAACTCAACGCCCGCTCGATTGTCGGGTGATGCAGCACCGAATAATGCACAAGCCCACCCAGCAGCGGCTCGTCCCGAACAGCATCTTCTGCCTCGGTCAGAATCCGTGCCCAAACCGGATCAAGTTTTTCAACTTTTGCTTTGGTTTTGGCCATTGCGCCCTCCGTTTAACGCGTTGACCATAGCAGATATGTCGCGGATCGGAAACGCAAAGAGGTGATGTAAAATATCACAAACGCGAATGTTGATTTTGATCACCCTAAGAAAGGGTGATCGTTGCATATGGCCCCGATCCATAGGTTTCCGAAACCTGCGCAACTTCGATCGAATATTCGCCAGTGACAAGATCAGAGGCACGTTGGGCCTGCGTGTAAGTCCATTCAGGCTGAGACACGACAGCTTCACGAACGGTTTGTCCCGCTTGCACAATGCGCAGGTGATAGCTTTCGTTGCTTTCGCCAAGCGGCACGTCACTCAGATCCCAGCTGTCCCCGTCAATGCGGGTCCGGCGGACCCAGCTGACCGAAATATCCCCTGCGGCGTCCCGTGCCTGAAGATGTGCCGGACGGTACGGGCGCGCACCATTGCCGTTGAAGGCATGCGAGACATACTCATAGCTCGGGTCATCATAGGGCCTGCTGGCCGGACCAATCCGGTAGTGGCGCAACTGCCGTTTTGCGGACGCCGCCAGTGAAATTTGCAGTGCGGAACCATCCAGCAGCACCACGTAAGAGCCAACAGGCCATTCCCGCGGCATCACGCCATCCGTGCCGAATTGACCACGCAACCGGTGTCCAAGTCTCCACGTATCTGCTGTGACAAGTGTTGCATCGCGGAACTGAAAGATTTCCCAATTGTCCGGCGACCCATCCCCAATCGCCATCATATTCGCACCTGACAGCAGGGCTTCTTCTGTGACGGACTCGAGGCTTCCTGTGACCAGTTTGATTTGCAGATCATCGCCACGGTCGACCAAACCGGACATGGCCGCCGGCAAGACGGTTTCGGTTTCGCCGATGATCGCGCCCTGTTCGATCAACGTATTCACCTCGTAACCCGCATCGGTAGCCGACGAATACAGCGCGACGGCCCCGGGCCACGGGTCGGCGGTGACAGCCATGTAAGGCGCATGTTCAGCTTCGTCGCCCCGCATCAAGGGCAAATCCATAAACATGGGCAGAACCGGTGTTACAGGCGTAAATCCTGACAAAGCGGGCACAGCTTCGGGGAAGTCAGGAACATCATGCACCGCAGGCTCGATCCGCGTCGCATCAATCTGCTGGTAATCTCCCTGCTCGATCCGGTCGATCCGCGCAGTGATCGGAAGGCCCGCGCTTTCGATTCGGATGACGTCTCCAGCGCCCAGATAAGACTGGGAAGGAGGAAGGCCAAAGTGCAGCGTATCCCGCGCAATCCGCGATTCAGCCAGCCAGCGTTCAAGCGTTAGCCGCCCTTCCGCGCTGGTCATCGACAGAGGCAGTTCGCTTTCGGATACCGAGTGCGTTTCATCCTCGGGATGAACGACTTCTTCGGCGCGGATCGCGTGATCGCCGTCGGCCTCAAAGAACCGCAACCGGACACGTCCGGCCATTTCAGCCTCATTCGCGCGGGTGTGGCTCAGGGCGCCGTCCAGATCGCCACTGATCACCAGAGCATTCCGGTCAATGTCGGTCACAAGCGGATCGGTCCGCATCTGGAACCGCAGGACGCCGTCACGCTCTACCGCATCAAATCCGTAAGCCAGCATAAGCGATTGCAACGCCGCGCGTCCGCTGGCCACATCCGCTTCGTGGAACCCACGGACAAAACCATGCAGGCTAGAGACATCGATCTCGGTCACGCCACAGCGCGCGCAGATGTCTTCCACCACAGAAGCCAAGGTGCAGCCAGAAATTCGCCCAGTGATCCAGTGACCGCGACGGTAATTTCCACCGTCCGACCAAGTATCCGACATCGACGGAAACCACGGATAAGGCCGTGCATCCCATGCCCACACAAATGCGTGGGTCATGTCGATCATTGGGGCTTCATAATGCACCGATACAGGGTTGTTCGCGGGATCGCCCCAATAGCCATGCATCGCGCGCAGGTATTGCCGCTGGATCAGATCATCACGCCGCCCGTTTGACGCGCGCGGCATATGGCTTTCCGACGACTTCGGATCAAGGAACACATTCGGTTGGTTTGTGCCCTTATCGATGGCTGCACAGCCAAGTTCTGTGAACCAGATCGGCTTTGATTGCGGTTCCCACGCTGTTGGCGCATCCGAACGAACGCCGCCGACACGGTTATGGTGCGAATTCGTCCACCACGACCGGATATCCTTGTAGCGGTAGATCCAATCCTCGCCATGTGCACCATCGGTGATGTGTTCTCGGCGCTGGGCAGCGACGGCCTCGGGCGACGGGTAGTACCAGTCATAGCCCTCGCCACCTTCGACGTTCGACTTCAGGTAATCCACGTTGTGAATATGCCCCCAAACCGCATCCGCGTGGTCACGCCCGTCGCGCCAATCCGACAGCGGCATGTAGTTGTCGATGCCGACGAAGTCGATGTTCGGATCGGCCCACAGCGGATCAAGATGAAAATACACATCACCCGAGCCGTCCTGCGGATGATAGCCGAAATATTCGGACCAATCGGCGGCATATCCGATCTTGGTATCCGGCCCCAGAATGGTGCGGACCTCTGCCGCCAGATCGCGCAACTGATCAACGGCAGGAAAGCCCTGATCATCGCGGATTTGCGTCAGCCCGCGCATCTCGGACCCGATACAGAAACTTTCCACACCGCCCGCAACTTTGCACAGCGCTGCGTAGTGCAGAATGAACCGGCGAAAGCCCCATTCATCAGCCCCCGAGTAGCCAACAGACCCACTGCCAATCGTGAAGTCCGAGGCGGTCGCCGTCCCGAAAAAAGCCGCGACCTCGGACCGTGCGGCGGCGGTGCCATCCGTCGTGCCAGCCATATTGGGTGCCAAAGACGTCGTGATACGCCCACGCCAGGGCAACGCAGATTGATCCGCCTCGCCTGACCACGGGTCGACCAACCCGTTTCCTGCAAGCTGATCCATCAGGATAAAGGGGTAGAACATAACCTCTTGCCCCTTGGCCTGAATGGCTTGGATTGCTTCAATCACCGAGGCATCGTTAGGCGTACCGCCATAGACAATCCCATCGTCGTCCGATGGCACGACCTGCGCAGCGCTTCGCGACAGACCGGACACGCGCCACGCGCTTTTGCCGATCTCGTGGCGCGTTTGTTCGACCTTCGGGCGCAGGGCGCAATGGCCAGCGCGCAGGTCATCGCCAAACCAGCTGACCACCACAGACACGGCCCGGCAATTCGGGGCCTCGTCCGACAACATGTTCAACGAGGTCACAAAATCTGCCTGCTCGGACGGCGAATGCACGTTCACAGCGGTCTTTTTGCCCGTACCGGTCTTCTTAAAGCGTGGCGTTGTGGATAGCGCATATTCCCCCGAACCGGGCAACAACGCGACCGCATTGATCTGATGCGGCACGTCGCCCTCGTTCAAGGACGGGCGCGTCACCTCAAAGCTGAACTGGGGAATTCGGTTGCCGAATTGTTCAAGCTGCAAATCCTCGAACAGGACGTAGGCCGTGCCGCGATAGGCAGGCACGTTGCCTGTTCCCTCAAATGCTTCGATTTTTGGGTCGGGCAACTGGTTTCGGTCGCCCTTGTAGACCCGCATATTCAGGTCCGGCACCGCGATTTCATCGCCATCCGCCCAGACGCGATTGACCGACGTAATCTCGCCTTCGCACAGCGCAATCGCAACCGACACGCTGTAGCTGTAGGTTTTGACAGTCGGCTGGCTTGGCGACCCCTTGCCGCCGCCCCCACCAGACGTTTTGCGTTTTTCGATGAACGGGCCGGCCCAAATGACCTGCCCGCCAACACGCATCCGGCCATAAACACGCGGAATACCCGATCCTTCGCTGGCGCCGGACAGACGGAACCGTTCGATACGGCCCGTCTCAATCGTTTCGGCCCCTTGCCCCATCAGCCGCTGGTCAATCGCACGGCCCAGCGTCGCGCCGACAAAACGGCCAGCGGCGACAGCTGACAGCCCCAAAACCGTTCCCCCAATAGACCCACCAATTGCCGCACCCGCAGCCGAAAGAAGCACCGTCGCCATCACTGAATCTCCTTGGGAAAGGCAAATCGCGCGGCAATTCTGCGTTGCCACGGCTTGGTCAGGGCGCTTTCGATAACGCCATGACCGGAATAGGAATGGATAAAGCCCTGTTCGCTGGCGATGCCCAGATGTTTGGCGACTGCGCCGTCACGCATCCGGAACAGTAACACGTCGCCGGCCTCAGGCTGCCCCATAGGCCGCGGCAACAAATGCCGCTTGGCTGCGCGCCACAAGCGTTCATCGCCCTGTGGTTCGGACCAGTCCATCGTATAGGCAGGCGGCGTTTCGGGTTCAGCCCCATAAAGCCCGCGCCACACACCGCGCAGCAACCCAAGGCAGTCACACCCCGCCCCAATCGTCGAGGCCTGATGCACATAAGGCGTCCCGATCCAGCGCCGCGCTTCTGCGACCGCAGCGATCATAACCTGATCCAGTTCACGCCCTTGCGCTTGGATTTCCGCTGCGCGTTTTTCGAAGGCTGCGAGATCATCCAATCTTCGCCAGGAATGTCTGGAAAACCCTGAAAGTTGACGCCATTGGCAAACTTGCCGACGCAAGTGTCAAACCGCTTGTCACAGCCCGCGACCAATCGAACTGTGTCACCTGCCGCCAACTCCGCACGCAGGCTTTGCCAAAGTTCTATTTCGCGCGATCCGTCAGCCAACGTGATATCCCGCTTGATGGCGACGCTCAGACCATGCGCTGCGCCGTCGATCACCTGAAAGGCACCGCGTTCGAACCACCCCGCATCATAGCCATGCAAGGCGTTAAATCGCACCTTCAACCGCTCAGGCACGTCCTGCACGACGACTGTCGCAACCATCCCCGGCGCGTCCAGATCAACACCACAGGACCGATCCCCGAACACCGCCGTACAGGGCTTTTGATAGGCGCGCCCGATGGGACGGTTCAGCAGATCCGTCAGACCACGCAATTCTGCCTGAAACTGCCCGTCCGTGCGGCGCACTTCGCCGATAAACCCGCGGAACAGCACCTTACGCTGGCTGACATCAGACCAGTTGACCAGATAGGCCAGAACCTCGGCCCCGTCATAGCGACCGGTTTCAATGTCTTCCTCGCGAATAGCCGTAGACGACAAGGCCCCCAGCGCTTCGGTGTTATCAACGGCCAAGCCCGTGCCCTGTTGCAACGCCATCGCGCTCAATCCGGTCTCGGCCTTAAAATCCACACCGTCAAAGGACAGATCACGGTCATGATCGGTAAAGCCCAGAACCTCTCCGTCATTGCGTGTGATTTTCCAACAGCGCGACACGGTCGTGTGGCCTGTGCCCAAATGCGCCTCAAGCTCAGCAACGCTCATACGCGGATCTCCACCACTGGAACGCTGGGCGCTTCACCGGCCTGAAAGTTCGCCATGCTGGTCTGGATGCGGTCTGTGTCAAAGCGGACCGGCACATCAAATTCGTATCCAGCCGAAATCACCGCACCGTCGAACGGCGGCGCAAAGAATGTCAGGACGCCCGTTTCATCGTCCAGTTCAAAATGCACGCCTTCCGTCTGGTCCACGCCATGCACGGCTACGATTACAGAACCAGGAACAGGCTTTTGGATCGGGCGCACATAGGTCTGCTCGCCCGAGCGATAGGTCTTGGACAGTTGGAACACTGTTGCCTGTCCGTCGCCATGGGCGATCACCTGATCTTCGCGACCAATATCCTGCGACGGTTTGCAGGATTTGAAGTCTGACCAGTCCTTCCAGCGGAATCCGTGCAGTTGCCCGTGGCGCGCTTCAAAGAAAGCAATTAACGCCTCGATATCGTCCAAAGACCGCATCCCGATGCCCGCGTCATAGCGACGGCGCGAATGGGCCCACGGGCTGTTACGCTCTTCATGACCATTGGCCAGCGTCACAATATCGGTGCGCCGTTCGGGGCCACCGTGGGACCCGAAGCTCAGACGCGCTGGAAAGCGGATTTCGTGAAAGGACATGGGCAGACCTCCTTATCGGTTGCGCTGGCTACGGGCCAGAACACGGGTCATCTGGGTTGCGATCTGGCTTTGCGATCTGCGGAAGCCGTCAACATCGGGCGTCGTGATGTTGAACACCACGGTCGAAGACCCACCGCCCCCGCCACGCACGCCCAGCTTGCCATCCGGCCCACGCGCCAAAGGCATGATTGCCTCTGGCCCGGCCTCGCCCATCAATCCGGTGCCACCCCGCATTGGAAACGTGACCGGGCCCGACACGACACCCCCATTGGCAAAGGGCATCACCCGCCCCTGGCTGAACGCCGCGCCATCTGCAAAGGGCGACATCGCGCCAAATATCTGGCCGGCGCCCGCAGTGATCATCCCGCTAAGGTGATCCGCCACCGGTTTGACCGCCGCGCGATAGGCCGTGTTGATCATGGATTGCGCCACCGTTTGCAGCGCGTCTGACAAACGCATTCCGTCCAGAACAACGCCATCAATCGCGCGACTGACACCGCTGGACAGAGATGTGTTAAGGCGACGCGCACCATCGCTTGTGGCGTCGAACGTCGTGCGAATGCGGGACAGTTCCGTGTTGAACGCCGCCGCCATTCCTGCCGCGCCCGTCAGTGATTTCTCAAGCGCGTCAGCTTGATCATCAAGGTTTTCAAAGCTGCTCATCCGTCATCTCTCCTATCTCGTCGGGAAAGGCCGCGACCAAGGCATCAAGCCGATCTCGCCCCATCGGGCGCGGCCCTGCCTTTTGCCCCAACATCAACTCCAGCTCGGCAGGGGTCAGACGCCAGAAGTCATCCGGCTTAAGCCCCAAACGGTGCACCCCCGCCGCAAGCATTTCGGCCCATTCAAACCGCATCACGCGTAAACCTTACGCCTGATCCGGCAGGGCAAACGCCCACACCAAAAGCTCTGCCGCCGCTCGCGCCGCAGCCAGCGGCCCGCCTTCAATCTCGATTTGCATCAAATCCTCGGCACGGCCCTGCCAGCCCCCGCCGCGAAGACCCGCAACGATCAAGGCCAGCACATCACGGGTCGACGACCGGCCAGCTTCAAAACGCTGCACAAGCTCGACCAGCGTTTCGTCACCCAGCCCCGCCTCCAGTTCCGCCAATGCCCCCAGTGTCAGCCGCATCACATGCCGCTGACCATCCAGCACAATCGCCACTTCTCCGCGCCAGGGGTTCGCCATGATCAGACCGCCGCCGCGACGAAGCTGAGCGCACCGGCAGAGGCCAGCGACATCTCATAGGTGGCCTCGCCGTTATAGGTGCCCGCATACTCCAGCGACGTGACCTGAAACGCGCCTTCGACGCGGCCAAAATCGGGAATGATCACCTGAAAATTCGGCGTCTCGCCATCAAAGAAGATCTGGCGCGCGCGTTCGTCCGTGTCGCCATCACGGAACACACCCGAGCCGCTGATCGCCGCGCTGCGCACACCCGCACCGCCCAGCAATTCACGCCAGCCGCCTTCGCTTTCCAACGACGTCACGTCCACGGCCTCGGCATTGAAACTGACGCGCGTTGCGCGCAGGCCCGCCATCGTGTGGAATTGTCCGTCACCGGTCAGATCAACCTTGATCAGCAGGTCTTTACCATTCTGGGCAGCCATATCGCTCACTCCGTTTTAGATAATCAGATAAGGTCCACGCGGGCGCGGAATGTCAGATCAATCTGCCGCCCACCTGATTTGCCGCGCTTGGCGCGCGCTTTAAGAAATCGCAGAAATACCAACTGCCCGACCGCCAAGGTCAGATCGGCCTCGTGCAGGCTGTCGTTGACCGCACCGGCCGCACGTTTTGCTGTCTGGAAGCCGCTGGCGTCGCTGATGACGCTGACGGTCAGATCGTGCCACGCGCCATTCGCGGTCACGTCCGAGGCGTCGCGCACCTCTTCCCCGCCCAGCGCCACGAACAACGTGGGCAAAGTGCCTGTCGGCATTTCATCGTAGATATGCGCGCCTACCAAGCCGGTGACATCCGCATCACCCTGCAACTGCGCATAGATCGCCGCCTGTAGCGCGGCCGACGCCTGATAGCTCATGCCACACGCTCCTCTTCGGCCAGACAGGTCAGAAAGCGACCGTCGAAATCCGCCTCATGCACCGCCTTGATATGAAACAGACGGGACCCGACGCGCAGGCGCTGCCCCGGTTCAGGGCGGTTCGCATGGCCAACAGGGGCGGCACGCGTCGTGATCCGGTGGCGCGTCTCGGCCACAGCACCGCCGTCTGCCTGTACCAAGCGCCCGCCACGGGGATTTAACGCAACCCACAACTGCCCCAGTTCCTGCCACTGCGACGCCTGCCCGCCTGCCCCGTCAGGAACCAGCGCGCGCGCCTCAAGGATAGCCGACAAGTTCAAACGCGCATGCTTCATGCCCGTGCCCCCAGACGCATCGGACGGAACCGCGCCAGCAGGCTGCTGACACCGAACGGCATGCATCCCTGACCCAAGGCAGTTTCATCGCGATATTCGTAATAATGCGCCGCCAGCAGCAGAACCGCTTGCTGTAGATCTGCTGGCAGACCGGTAAACTCCGTGCTGTATCCTGCCTCGAACCGCACCTCTGCCGTGCCACCGCTCGGGATACCGGACAACGCGCTGGTTATCGATTTCAGACGCGGGAAATGCGCATCGGCCTCAAGCTGCACGGTCACCGGATCAATCGCCGTCACCGCACCAAAGCGATCCACGATATCCAGACCAAGGATCGACGCCACCGGCGCAATCGGCAGGTTCTGAACATCGCCAGCAGACCACTCTCGCACACTCAGCAAAAACGCGCGGCGGATCAGCGCCTTACCTGTCCGTGCCTCGACCGCAGCCAAAGCCGCCCGCAAAAATGAGGCCAGCACCTCGTCCTGAACATCGTCTTCGGCAAATCCCCGTCCCAACCGCAGATGCCGCTTAAGCGCATCGACAGGCAAGGCGCGCTCGGGCACAAATGTCTCTTCGACCAACATCATGATCTTTCTCCGCAAACTTCTGTCCGGCTCACTCACCAAGCCAAGTCGGGCGCGCACCACTCACGTTGCTCGGACGGAGAGGAGCAGCTGGACAACGCAAGCACTCACTTGATGCGCACCCTCTGTGTGCGCCCGTCTGGGCACACACATCTCATGTCCCGGAATTAGACCGAGCAGCTCAGCAGCTTGATCGCGGCAAAGTCTGTCACGTCACCACCAATGCGCTTGGTCGCATAAAACAGCACATGCGGCTTGGCGCTGAACGGGTCGCGCAGCACGCGCAGATCGGGACGTTCCGCAATGGTGTAACCGACCGAGAAATCGCCAAAGGCAATCGGCGTTGTGGCCGACCCGATGTCGGGCATGTCTTCGGCAATCAACACCGGATAGCCCAGCAGACGCGCAGGCTCGCCGGCGGCCAGACCGTCCGACCAAAGATGGCGACCATCTGCATCCTTCAGCTTGCGCAGCGCGCCGGCGGTTTTGGAATTCATTACGAATGTACCCTTGGCGCGGTACTGCGCGCCCAGCGCATAGACCAGATCGATGATCGCATCGCCGTCGCCCAGATCACCGTCCACACCTGTCGCAACAGTGCCCAGATTGCCCCAGGCCCAAACCGCGTCATCCACCGTCGGCGCGGTCAGGAAACCACGCGGCTTGTCGATGCCGTCACCGGACACAAAGGCCTGCGCTTCGGCTCGGGTGAACTTGTCGGCAATACGGCCCGCCAGCCAAGCCTCGATATCAAAGGCCGCATCGTCCAACAGACGCTGGCTGGCTTTAGGCATGGCGTTCAGTTCGTACAGCGGGATCGAGATACGATCGACGGTAGGCGTGCCAGTCTCGGATGTTGGATCAACCTCGTTCGCCCAACCCGCGCCGGTGTCGTTCTGGTCGACCAGAACATCAAAGGAAGACGCCTCGACCTGGACCACATTGGCAATCGCACGGATCGACGCGCTCGAGGCCAGAACCGACTGAACCGTCTCGGACGTTTTGGGATCAACCAGATAGCCACCATCGGAGTTCACCGCCGTGTTCATGGCTTTGCCTTCCAGCTCCAGATGGCGCAGGCCATCGTCATCGCCGCTACGCACATAGGCGTTGAACGCTTTCTGATGCGGCGGCTCGATTTCCGCAGCTGTGGACAGGGCCGGGCGTGCGCCCGCAAGTGCAGTTTTACGATCAAGCATGTTCAGTCGCTCTTCCTGTTGAGTAAGTTTCGCCGTCAGATCGGCCCGCAGGCCTTTGATGTCCCCGACCAGCCCCGCCAAAGCAGAGCCGACACGGGTGGCCGGAGACACATCTCCTCCGGCCCGAGAACTGGTCTCGGTCATAGTCATCATCGTTTTCCTTCAGGTGTCGGCGGGGGTTAGTCGCCCGCCATCTCGCGGCGCGCACCCTCAAGCGCCTGCGCCAGTTCATGCAGGACCTCGGCTTCCAGACTGTCGCCCTTTGCCGCAACCCGTGCACTCGGAAGCATCGGGAAGGTCACCAGCGACACCTCCCAAAGCTCCACCTCGGTCAAGAGCCTCTGGCCCTTGTCATTCTTCGTCGCGCGGATCGTGCGGTAACCGATCGACAGCCCGTCAATCGCGCCTGCCGCCACCAAGGCCGCCGCCTCGCGCCCCTTTTCAACGCTCTCCAGCAAACGGCCTTTTACGTACAGACCCTTGCTGTCCTCGCGCACCTCGTCCCAGATGCCGATGGGTTGCGCCGGATCGTGCTGCCACAGCATTTTCACCGCGCGGTTCTCTGCCGCCAACCGCGTCAGTGATGCACCGTAAGCACCCTTACCCACCACATCATTGCCCTGATCACAGGCCCCGAACAGCGATGCATAGCCTTCGATCACAGCACCATCCGTCACCGTCAAATCCGCATCGAACCGGCAAAACTTACGTTCCAGATCCATCATTTCCCCATTCGCCTTTCCATCAGGGCCCCACGGCAAGCAGGCCTTGAAATGCCTGCGCCAAGATCACCGCCACCACGCCATAGACCGTCAGCCAAAGCCGCTTTTCCAACCGCTCCATCAACGCCTCAAGACGTTGCAAACGCCCCGCGATGCTTTTGAATTGCAGCTCCGTCACCCGCTCATGCGCCTCAAGCCGCAAACCCGGCGCGCAATCAAAGCTTTCGTAGCGCGGGCGCATCTCACTCAAGACCATCGCCTTCAGCCAATGCAGGCAGACCCAACATCATCCGCTTTTCCGCGTCGGTCAGGAAACCGGCCTTGCCGATCCGTTCCCACTGGGCATCCCGTTCGGCAGACAGCGCAGACACCTGATCCAGATCCGGCTTGATCTCGATCTCTTCGCCGACGAACTCGGACAACCATGCGCCCAAAGACGCCGCCACCCGCGTCGCCAGTGGCAACACTGTCAGGCGATAGAACGCACGATGCGCCTCTTGGTAGTTCGAGAACGTCGCCTCGCCCGGAATCCCCAACAACATCGGCGGCACGCCAAAGGCGATGGCGATCTCGCGCGCTGCGGCCTCTTTGGTTTTCTGAAATTCCATATCCGCCGGACTGAACCCCATGGGCTTCCAGTCCAATCCGCCTTCCAGCAACATCGGTCGCCCCGCATTCCGCGCACCCTGATGGTGTGTCTCCATCTCAGCCACCAGACGGTCGTATTGATCCGCGCTCAGGCTGCTGCCATCCGGCCCCTGATACACAATCGCCCCCGAAGGCCGCGCCGCATTGTCCAACAATCCCTTGGACCAGCGCGAAGCCGAATTATGCACATCCATCGCCTGCGCCGCTGCTTGCATCGGCGATAAACCATAATGGTCGTCCTGCGGATGAAAGCTCTTGATATGACACAGCGGCGACACCGGGCCCGACACATCAAACCGATGCTTCCGCGCGCCCACGGTATATTCATAGGCCACCGGCCAACCATCCGCGCCCGGCACCAAACGCATCCGGTCCGACCGCAAAACGTGTAACTCTACAGGCGCACCGCTGTCCGCGCCCACAGCCTCGACATACCCGTCACCCGACAACAAAAGTTGGCCGTAAAGCGCCTCGAACAACTCGGCACGGCCCTGCATTGCATTCGGGCGGCGCAGCAGACTGACCAGCGGATGCGCATCATAACGGCGCTCGCGGTCCTGAAGCACCAAAGGCAACGCCGCCGCCGCCTCGGCAATCAGCTTGACCGCGCGAAAGCCCACCGGATTTCCGGTAAAGCCCATGCGCGTCAGCGTCACCGTATCCCGCGACGACCACGCCACTCGCCCCGCCATGCCAGAGGCAATCAGAGGCCCCGTCGCGCTTGCCTTGGTTTCTGGCACGTCCGCCTCGGCCCGCTGACGAAAAAGGTTAAAGACCATGATCTGCCGCTCCTCGTTGCGCCTGATCTGCCCCGCCGGTCTCCGGTCAAGGGCTGATCAGTCTCTGGTTCAAATCGCTGACGTTGCCGTCGTTGAAAGCAGTTCTAAAACGCAGAACTTAACGGGCATTCATCACAGCGTACGCACCGTAGGCCGGCCCGAACGCGGCGCACGCAACACCAGTTCGGTCAACGCCCAAACCAGCGCATCCACACGGTCCGGTGACCCTTTTCCTTCAAACCCGTTGGTGGTCATCAGACACA
>NZ_CEYADA010000020.1:0-37292 GCF_982780845.1 Thalassococcus sp. | reverse complement strand
GTGACATTCGCCCTATGTATACTCAGGATATACAACTCGCTGGTACCCGCGGCCGGACTCGAACCGGCACGGCATTACTGCCTGGAGATTTTAAGTCTCCTGTGTCTACCATTCCACCACGCGGGCCAGCAGCGCGACCATAGCGGCGTGTTTCGGGAAGTGGAAGTAGCTCAGAGCTCTTCGCCGGGAAGTTCTTGCAAAAGATGACGTTCTGACAGCCAGGGGTTCAGTTCCAACGCCTCGCGCAGCACCTTTGCGCCTTCGGAAAAACGATCCAATCCGAACAAAGTCAGGGCCAACCCCGAATAGGCCCCGATGTGGGTGGGGTTAAGGGACAACGCCTTGTCCAGATCGGGCAAGGCGGCCTCATAATCTTCGCGCAGGAAATTGATGAAGGCCCGCTGATTGTAGCCTTCGGCATAATCGGGACAGTAGTCCACCAACTTGCTGAACCGGTCGAGGGCGCGCATGTAATCATACGACGACCGTGCAGACATGCCTTCGTTCAAAAGCATCTGCGCGGTTTCATCCGGCGCATCCGTCCACAGCGCCCACAGCTGATCATTCAGCTGCTGGGCCTCATATTCGGTATCCGCGTTCTGGATGGCCGCAATCAGCGCTTCGATTTCAGGGGTTTGATGCGAAAACTCGGGGCAGTCCGCCATAGCAGGCAGAGGTACAAGGCCCAAGCTGGTTATGATCAAAGCGCGTATCATACCGTGAATGCGACCACGGCGACCGGCTTTGGGTCAAGTCACGTCTGCGAGACTTTCCTCTTTCACCGCTTGCATCGCCACATAGGTTGAGGTGCCCGCCATATAGGGAAGCGTTGAAATATGGTCCGCCAGAACACGACGATAGGATCGCATGTCGTGGGTGCGAACCTTGAGCAAATAGTCGAAGTTGCCCGCAATCAGGTGGCATTGTTCGATTTCAGGCACTTTGGCAACAGCCGCGTTGAACTTGGCCAGCGCCGCTTCGCGCGTGTCGGACAGGCGCACCTCGACAAAGGCGACGTGGTCTAGACCCAAGGTGATCGGATCAAGAATGGCGCGGTAGCCACGGATCGCGCCGATCTCTTCAAGCCTGCGCAAACGGGCCTGTGTCGGGGATTTCGAAAGACCGATCCGCTTTGCCAGTTCGGTGATCGAGATTCGGCCATCCTCGGCCAAGGTGCGCATGATTGCCTGATCGAAGCGATCGAAATCCACCATTGCCATTTGCATCGAAAATTACCCGTTTTTTAGTTTTTTAGATATTTGAAACGGCAAACTTCAGAGAAAATCACCGCACAATATCGCGTATCATAGTCATATCGACCGGAGATTGCCATGCTTAAAAACACCTCACATGCCCTGCGCGACGCAATTGAGCATAGTGCCTATGCCGATGAAGCCCAGAAGATCGCCAATCTGAAGGCCAGTGCAGATCTGTCCGCCACGGATCGCGACATGATCAGCACCGAGGCCGCCATTCTGGTGCGCGCCATCCGCGACGACACACGCCCCGGTTTGATGGAGGTGTTTCTGGCAGAATACGGTCTGTCCACCGACGAGGGCATCGCGCTGATGTGTCTGGCCGAGGCGCTGCTGCGCGTTCCGGATGCCGACACCATCGATGCGTTGATCGAAGATAAAATCGCGCCGTCGGATTGGGCCAGCCATTTGGGGCATTCGACCTCGCCTTTAGTGAACGCCTCGACTTGGGCGCTGATGTTGACGGGACGTGTTTTGCATGACGAAGACAAAGGCCCCGTCAGCCATCTGCGCAGCGCAATCCGGCGTTTGGGCGAACCGGTGATCCGCACGGCGGTGTCCCGCGCGATGCGTGAAATGGGCAATCAGTTTGTTCTGGGCGAAACTATCGCCTCGGCCATGAAGCGCGCCAGCAGGTCCGAGGCCAAGGGTTATACCTATTCCTACGACATGCTGGGCGAAGCGGCGCGCACCGACGAAGACGCCCAGCGCTATTTCGAGGCATATCGGAACGCTATCCGCGCCATCGCGGGTGCGGCAAAACATGACGATATCCGCGAAAATCCGGGCATTTCGGTAAAACTGTCGGCGCTGCATCCGCGCTATGACATTCTGCAACGCGATCTTGTGGAACAAGAGCTGACCCCCCGTTTCCGCGCGCTCTGCATCGAGGCCGCGCAGGCTGGCATCGGGTTGAACGTCGATGCGGAAGAGGCGGACCGCCTGACCGTTTCGCTGGATGTGATCGAAGCGGTTCTTGCCGATCCCACGCTGGCCGGTTGGGACGGGTTCGGCGTGGTGGTTCAGGCCTACGGCAAACGGGCCGCAGACGTGGTTGACTGGCTGTATGATCTGGCCACAAGACTGGACCGCAAGATCATGGTGCGTCTGGTCAAGGGCGCCTATTGGGACACCGAAATCAACCGCGCGCAGGTGGCGGGATTGGACAGCTTTCCGGTCTTTACGTCCAAGGCCGCAACGGACGTGTCCTATATCTCGATCGCGCGGAAACTGTTGGGTATGACCGACCGGATTTATCCGCAGTTCGCGACGCACAATGCGCATACCGTTGCTGCCGTTCTACACATGGCGGATGATCTGAAAGCCTTTGAATTCCAACGCCTTCACGGCATGGGCGAGGCATTGCACGACATCATCAAATCGCGCAACGGCACGCGCTGCCGTATCTATGCGCCGGTTGGCGCGCATCGCGATCTGCTGGCCTATCTTGTGCGTCGCCTGCTGGAAAACGGGGCGAATTCGTCATTCGTCAACCAGATCGTAGACGAGGACGTCAGCCCGACCGAAATCGCTGCCGATCCTTTCGACAACATCTCTGGCGCGGCCATCCAGACCGGACCTGATCTGTTCATGCCGGAACGTGCGAACTCCAAAGGCTGGGATATGCGCGATACGCCGGACATGTCGGCGATTGATGCGGCGCGTGGCGCCTTTGCCAACCACGCATGGACGGCCGATCCGGTTGTTGTGGGTCAGACGCCTGACGGAACGGCGCACCCTGTGCTCAATCCCGCAAAACCGGACGACCACGTAGGCCAAGTCACGTGGGCCGGTCCCGAAACCGTTGCAAAGGCGGTTGAGGCCGCCAGCCCTTGGAACGCTCCTGCTGTGGTGCGCGCCGCCGCGCTGACCCATGCGGCGCATCTGTATGAGGAAAACTTTGGCGAACTCTTCGCGCTCCTGCACCGCGAGGCGGGTAAAAGCGTGATGGACGCAATTGCCGAACTCCGCGAGGCGGTGGATTTCCTGCGCTACTACGCAGCCCGCGCCACTGATGCGCCCGCCTTGGGGCGGTTTGCCTGCATCAGCCCGTGGAACTTCCCCTTGGCCATCTTCACAGGCCAGATCGCGGCCGCCTTGGCCGCAGGAAACGCGGTTCTGGCCAAACCGGCAGAACAGACGCCGCTGATTGCTGTGCGTGCCGCCGAACTGATGATCGAGGCGGGCGTGCCCCCCACTGCCCTGCAAATCCTGCCGGGTGATGGGGCGACAGGCGCTGCCCTGACATCGAACCCCGCCATTGACGGGGTCGCCTTCACCGGATCGACAGAGACCGCGCAGATCATTCACAAGACGATGGCGAAGCATCTGAACCCCGGTGCGCCGCTGATTGCGGAAACCGGCGGGTTGAACGCGATGGTCGTGGATTCAACGGCCCTGCCCGAACAAGCGGTTCAGGCGATTATCGAGTCTGCCTTCCAATCCGCAGGCCAGCGCTGCTCGGCCCTGCGGTGCCTGTATGTGCAGGAAGACATCGCAGACGGGTTTATCGACATGTTGAAAGGCGCGATGGATTGTCTGCAAATCGGCGACCCCTGGCAGACGCGCTGCGATGTCGGCCCCGTTATCGACGAAGAGGCACGCGCAGGCATTCAGGATTATATCGACGAAGCTATGGCCAAAGGCCGTGTGCTGCATGCGCTGCCCTGCCCTGACACCGGCCACTTCGTTGCGCCCACGTTGATCAAGGTGAACAGCATCGCCGATCTGGGGAAAGAGGTTTTCGGCCCCGTCCTGCACGTCGCGACCTTCAAATCGGACGAACTGGACGCCGTGATCGATGCCATCAACGGGACGGGTTACGGGCTGACCTTTGGCCTGCAGACACGGATCGACGATCGCGTTCAATACGTGGCTGATCGGATCGAGGCAGGAAATATCTATGTGAACCGCAACCAGATCGGCGCGATTGTCGGCAGCCAGCCCTTTGGTGGCGAAGGTCTGTCCGGCACTGGCCCGAAAGCAGGCGGGCCTTTGTATCTGGATCGCTTCCGTGCGCATCCCGTGGATCAGACCGAACCCAAGGCCGCGCCGGACACCCAATTGGAACTGCCCGGCCCGACCGGCGAATCCAACGTGCTGACGCTTCGCCCACGCAAACCGATCCTCTGCCTTGGCCCGACCAGTGACGACATCGCGCGTCAGGTCCAAATGATCGAAGCGATGGGCGGCACCGCCAAAACCGTGTCCGGCCAGTTGGAGCCAGCCAAACTGGCGGGCTTCGGCAACATCGCAGGCGCCATCTGGTGGGGCGATCATGACACCGGCCGCGGGTATCGCAAGGCATTGGCCCAGCGCGCTGGTCCGATCCTGCCGCTGATCACGGGCGCACCTGACACGGGCCACGTGATGGGTGAACGCCACGTCTGTGTGGACACCACAGCAGCGGGCGGAAATGCGAAACTATTAAGCGGGGCATCTTGACGCCCCGCCCGTTCGCCCCGACTTTGATTGCATGTTTCCAATTCGCGATCACAACCCGTCGGGGCGCGTGCCCTTTGTCACCTACCTTCTGATCGCGGCGAATGTCCTGATCTTCATCGGCTATTATCCTCTCTTTTCGCAAGAGATGGAGTTGAACCGCTTTTTCTATGATTACGCCCTGATCCCCGCCCGCGTCAGCCAGGGCGATGGGCTGGGCGGGTTCGTCAGTTCGATGTTTTTACATGGCGGTATCGCGCATTTGGCTGGCAATATGCTGTTTCTGTATATTTTCGGCGACAATATCGAAGACAAGATGGGCCATCTGGGCTTTGCCTTGTTCTATCTGGCCTGCGGTCTGGCCGCCGGTGGCGCGCAGTATCTGACCGAACCCTTTACCCCTGTTCCCATGGTCGGTGCCTCGGGCGCGATTGCGGGTGTGATGGGGGCTTACCTGCTGCTGTTCCCAAGGGCGCAGGTGGATATTCTGATCATCCTGATCATCATCTTCCGCGTTATCACGATCCCTGCGTGGATTATGCTGGCCCTGTGGTTCGGCATGCAATTGATCGGCGGGATCGGCACGGCGACCGACGCGGGCGGCGTGGCCTATTGGGCGCACGCGGGCGGCTTTATTGCGGGCGTGGTGCTGGCCCTACCCATCTGGCGCGCGCTGGGCGGGCCGGATTTCTGGGATCGGACAGACGGACAACCGCCGCATCCCGAAGCGACCTATCGCATCGGGCGGACCAATGTTCCGAAAATCAGAAGAAAGCGCTGATTACGCTTCGCGGATCGTGCGGGCGAACTGATCGAAAATCTGGTTGTTCGCACAAAGGATCGAACCGCTTTCCAGCGGGTCCTGACCTTCACGTACACCGGAAACCAAGGCACCGGCCTCAAGCGCCAGAAGCGCACCAGCGGCTGTGTCCCAGATCTGAAGCTCACGTTCCCAATAGCCGTCGTAACGGCCAGCGGCGACGTAGGCCAAATCCAGCGCGGCGGAACCGAAGCGGCGCACACCGGCGCATGCAGGCATCAGGTTCGCCAAATCTTTTAGCGTGGCAGGCAGCGTCTTTTTCGCAGCGAACGGAATGCCTGTGGCAAAGATCGCTTCGATCATGCGCGTACGACCAGAAACGCGCAGACGTTTGTTGTCGTTCAGCCATGCACCTGCACCGCGCTCTGCATAGAACAACTCGTCCTTGGCCGCGTCAAAGACCACACCGGCCACGATCTGGCCTTTGTGTTCCAACGCGATGGACACTGCCCAATGGGGCAAGCCGTGCAGGAAGTTTGTTGTGCCGTCCAGCGGATCGACGATCCAGCGGCGTGTCGGGTCTTCGCCGTCGATCTCGCCACCTTCTTCGGCCAACCAGCCGTAGGTGGGACGTGCGCCCAACAGTTCTTCTTTCAGGATTTTTTCCGCCGCCAGATCAGCGCGGCTGACAAAGTCGCCTGCGCCCTTCATGGACACCTGCAGATTCTCGACTTCGCGAAAATCTTTTACCAAGGAACGGCCCGCCTTACGGGCCGCTTTGATCATGATGTTTAGGTTGGCGCTGCCTTGCATGGCGATCGGGACTCCTAATTCGTCAGGGCGCGCGTATACGCGTCCTTTTCCCAGAAGCCAAGAGCAGCAGAAGGCTTAGCGGTAAACCACGCCTTTTTCACCAATAGGCGCATAGACACCCTTCACGCCAACAGGCGCGCTGTAGCTGCGCACGACCTTTTTCTTCGGCGCGCTGACACGGTTGATGTAGGGGCCTGCGTTCGGCTCGCCGCAGCAGATCACGCCACCCATCATCACAGGCTGCTGGCCTGCCGGGCAATTGTTTGCGGCTTTGTATTCGTGCATCAGAACGTTGCTGTTCGGATTGTGCGTGGCGTCGCCCTTGTAGGCATCATCCCACGCAAAAGCCGTCGACGTGCTTAGCACCAGTGCAGCAACCGCCGCCGGAAGTGTTTTTGTAAACCGCATGGGTTCCCCCGTAAAACTCTTGATACTCGGGACCAAAGCGCCCCACTTGCTGCGCTGAATCTTACCCAGACTGCTGATTAAGTCAAACTTTTCAAACCATTCATGATGGCTGATGTGTTGGCACGGACATGCGTCAACAAGGTTCTACCGCTTCCCACAAGAGCATCTCCTGCTCTTTTCCTCCGAACGAATGCACTTGAGCGCCATGCCAACAATTCATTGACGAGCGGAGCGGAAATAAATCAACTTGAAGTTATTAAAGGAGCTTCAAATTGAAAGATTTACTTCCTGACTTTTTAATCCAAGGGGAAACCGCGAGGCTGTTTCCAGTTTTATCGACAACTTCAAAAGAGGGACGAACGACTTCGATCGTTCTAGCTTGCTTATCGAAGGTAGACGAGTTCGGCGCGAGCTTACTCTCCACGCTTGGTCAACGGGTCGGCACTCGCTCAAAGATCGACACCTACACTGAAGTCGTTTTCAAAAACCGACTGACCGGGCCCAAGGACAGACCGGACGGTCTAATTGTGCTAAACAGCGGCAGAAAGGAGTGGCGCGCGCTGGTCGAAGCGAAGATAGCTAACTCCGAATTGAATCTTGAGCAAATCGAGAAATATCGGCAACTTGCCAAGGATAACAATCTTGATTGCGTAATCACCATCTCCAATCAGTTTACCCCAACTCCATCCCAACATCCGGTCGATGGAGTTAGCAGAAGCAGATCGAAAATACCTGTTTATCATTGGTCATGGATGCACATCCTTACCGAGGCTGACTTGCTGCTCAATCAGGACAACGTTTCCGACAACGATCAAAAGCTTTTACTAAACGAATTGCGTCGGTTTCTCTCGCATGAAAGCGCAGGCGTTAAGGGCTTTGACCGTATGCCTAAAGCGTGGAGCGACCTCAACAAACTGATATCAAGCGGCGGAATCGTTCCTAAAAGATCCAGCGACGCGCTGGAGGTGGTTCAGGCTTGGCATCAGGAAACAAGGGACCTATCCCTGATCTTAAGCCGAATGACCGAAGCATCTGTGAGCGAAAAGCTATCCAGAAATCACAAAAACAATTTGGCTGATCGAGAAAAGGACGCCTTGTCCAAGTTGTGCGAAACTCAGGAACTCAATGCCTCATTGGAAATTCCAGATGCCGCCGCAACACTAGATATCAACGCGAACATCCCGCGAAGAACCATCGAAGTGGGCATGACGTTACGCGCTCCAGAAGATAAGGTGTCAACCAAAGCACGATTGAATTGGTTATTACGACAAATCAAAACCGAGAAGACCGAAGACTTATTTGTTCGCCTCCTGTGGCCCGGCAGCGCTCCTCCGACACAGCACTTATATTCAGAATTGAAGGAAGACATAGCGCTCGCCGAAGTCGGAATGGAAGGCAAATCACCTCATAGCTTTAGCGTGTTCTATTCAAAGAGATTAGGCGGTCGCTTCACTCAGCAAACAAATTTCATTGTGGATTTAGAAGAGATAGTACCAAGCTTCTATGCCAATGTCGGCGTGCTTTTGAATGCATGGAAGAAACCACCTCCTACTATCAAGAAAGAGCGCTCCTCTGCTGAGGATGTGGCGGTGGACGCCATCTCTGATGATGCGGGTCAATACAAGCTTTAAAATACATAACAAAGAAAGCCGGCACGCATGGTGCCGGCCTTCGTAAAGTCATTGGTCTGATCTGACGTTACAGCAGCGCTTGGAATTCGCGCCATTCGCCTTTGGACATGCCGGAATTTTCCTGCGTGACCTCTTCGCCTTTGATCATGCGGCGGACGCAGTCCAGTGCGGTGGACGACAGGGTCGCGCCGCCCATGCGGTAGTCTTCGAACGCTTTGTAGGCGTAGGGCACCCAATCAGCGACCAGCTTGCAGATTTCATCGGCATAGACGCGGATTTCGTACTGGGCGTGGGCATCGGCACGCAGGCGCAGGAAGTGCAGCAGGTTGTGCAGATCCACCTTCCAGTACCACTGGGTGTAGACGTTTGCAGGCAGGTTCATGCGGGCCAGTTCGCGGGCCAGACCCTGCTGGTCGTCCTGATTGATCATCTCTTCGTAGTGATCATAGCAGCGCATCGCATCATCGCGCAGGTAGCGCAGCACGCGCTCGGCCTCTTCGCCGCTCAGCGCCTCGCCGCGGCCTTGGTTGTTGACCACAGACTGCGCCGCCAGATGTTCCGGCGCAGGAATGTAGAATTCGCGATCCAGAATCGAATAGCGGGCGGAGTATTCGTTCACGTTTGCCGTCCGGTGGCGGATCCACTGGCGCGCCACGAAGACGGGCAGTTTGACGTGCAGCTTCAACTCGCACATCTCGAACGGGGTCGAGTGCCAGTGGCGCATCAGGTAGCGGATCAGACCTTCGTCATTCGAAACGGCCTTGGTGCCTTTGCCGTAAGATACACGCGCCGCCTGCGTGATCGCGTTGTCGTCGCCCATATAGTCGATCACACGGACAAAGCCGTGATCCAGAACCGGATAGGCGGTGTACAGATGCTTTTCCATGCCGGGGGCTGTCGCCCGCAGGGTCTGTGTGGTGGTGGACCGCAGTTCGTTGATTTCGTCCTGTTGGTCTTGTGTCAGGGGCATGGTTTGTCTTCTCCCACCAGATGAATCGCTCGCCCCATATGTTGCAGATAACTTCGGGGAAAACCACCATATAGAGTGAAGACATTTAAGCCGCAGGAAAATTTATTTCGCGGTCAAGACCTTCGTTAAGGTTGACTTGGCAGTGGGGTATTCTCAGGGTATTGGCAAACCCAAATAAATTAGGTTCGGGGCAGTTAAGGCATGTTACGTATTTCCGCGATGATTTTGGCATTGGCGCTTGTTTCCGCGTGCGGCGGTGGCGGCAGCAACCCGCTGCAGAACACCGAAGAAGAAGAAACGGACACGGATACCGGTACAGACACCGAAGACGATGCTGATCCCATCGGCGGCGATCGCACCTTACCGCCGGGCACAGCAAGCCCAACACCGGACACAGCAATTGTTCGCGTAGAAGCAGATGACGGCGAAGGCGCGGGTGTCGCAACCGGCTACGACTATGACTCGGCAACCGATACTTTCTACGTTGATAACCTCGCGTTTGACGGCGACAACACATACAGCCGCGGGACTGCAGTATCGTCCTTGGCCCCGAATATTGCCGTGTATGAATCCGACGCTCCGGGCATCGATCCCATTTCCGGCCTTCAACACGATGATGCAGAATACCGTGCCGTCTATGGCGTCTCGGATACTGGTACGACAAAATTCGCGATTGTGCGTCCGGCCGGTTACAACGACTTTGGGTTCCGCGGATATACATACGAACGTGAAGGCAGTGTCACACTGCCCACCGACATTCAGGCGACCTACATAGGCGACTACGGCGGCGTCCGTGTCTACGAAGGCACCACAGGCCTCGACTATGTGACAGGCACAGCAGTCATGAGCGTGGACTTCAACGACTTTAACCAAGCTCCGGGCGTATCGCTTTATGTCGTTGACCGTCATCTCTACGATATCAACGGGAACGACGTGACAACCGAATATCTCGATGCGCTGATGGCCGCCAATACCCAAGGTGTTCGTCCGACCAACGAACTTGGCCAAGACAATCTGCCTGACATCAACCCAGTAATCCGTATAGATGCCGCCGATACAAACGGCGAAGTCACAAGCGAAGTCTTTACGCTGCTCGAACTGGACAATGGCTCAACCACGAACCTGTCGAGCGGTAACTACTATGCGATCATGGCAGGTGACGGTGCTTCCGAGATTGTCGGTATTGTTGTGATGACCGGTACAGACCCTAGAAACTCGACCTCGTTCGAAGAAACCGGCGGCTTCATCGTCACACGCTAACTGCGCGGACCTGATTAAAGAGGGCGCCAACCATGCGACTGGCACGTTGTCTGATCTGCATTGCAGCCGCCAGCTTTGCGCTTGCGGCACCTGCCCTATCCGATACTGGGGCAGGACAGGTCACTGTTGCGTCGGGAACCTACACGCCGGATGAAATGCGCCGATTGGCTGTGACCCTTTTGGTCAACCGTCAGCCAGTTCAGGCGTTGCGTGTGGCAGAGGCCCTGACAGTTCGCGATCCCGAAGACGCTGATGCATGGTTGTTAGTCAGTCGTGCTGCGCGGGATGTAGGACAGAGCGATTTGGCAAAATCCGCTGCGCAGAATGCGTGGAAATATGCCAATAACGATGAGGTCAAATATGCTGCGGCACTGGCCAATGCGCAGGCCTTGTCGTCGGACGGGGCACGCACGCGGGCGCAGTGGTGGTTGCGCCGGGCGTTGCAGATTGCGCCGACACCGGAACTGAGGGCCAAGGCCGAGCGTGATTTCCGGTATGTGCGTGAACAAAACCCGTGGTCCACGCAACTGAGTTTCTCGGTCTCGCCCAGTTCGAACGTTAATGGTGGATCCAGCAGTGACACGGTGTCGATTTACGATCTGCCGTTCGATTTTGTGCTGCAGGGATCAGCACGGGCGCTGTCGGGCGTTGAATATTCCTACGGACTTTCCACGCGTTACACGCTGCGAAAGACGAAACAGACACGTACAAGCCTAAGCTTTGCGGCCTCGCACAAGACCTACAGCCTGTCCGAGGAAGCCAAGGATATTGCACCTGACACCAAGGGCAGCGACTTTGCGCTTACACAACTGTCGGCGGGGCTGTCGCAAGACTGGTTTGCTGCCAATGGGCGATTGGCGCTGAACGGCCAGATCGGTGTGAACAAGGCGTGGTACGGCGGTGAGCCGCTCAGCCAGAGCGCAACCGCCTCGACTGGTCTGAGGTATGCGATCACGCCAAAGCTGGCGGCGAGTTTGACTGTGAACCACGAATGGCAAGAAGGTCTGGGCGAACGTCAGGACGCCAATTTGCTGCGCAGTTCGGCCAGCCTGAGTTACGTCATACCCGGCGGTCACGGGCTTCAGGTGGGTGTTGGTCAGGCCAGCAGCCAATCGGACGCGACGTATCTGGATTTCGAAGAACGCTCTGCCTTTGTGGCCTTTGCATGGGGCAAGCCCGTGTTCGGCACAAAGGTGCAGCTGGCCGTTGATGCCAAGCACCGGCACTTTGATGCGACCACCGTGTCGTTTGGCGACCGCGACGACTATACCTACGGAGCCGAGGTGAATTTCACCGTCAATGCGCTGGATTACTACGGCTTTGTTCCAACAGTAAAAATCCGCACGGAAGAGACGGATTCAAACCTAGCGATTTACGACCGTGACAATCTGGGTTTGCAGCTGGGCCTGAAATCCCGGTTCTGAGCCCCTCGACAAACCCGCGCGGGCCGCTACCCTCGGATAAAGATTTCAAACCGAGGACACCCTATGTCGATCCGATATTTGCACACGATGGTCCGCGTCAAAGACCTTGAGGCGTCGATTGCGTTTTACAAACTGCTTGGCCTGAAAGAACGCCAGCGCAAGGAAAGCGAGGCGGGGCGCTTTACGCTGGTGTTTCTCTGCCCGCCGGATCAGGACGATGGCACCGCAGATGTTGAGCTGACGTATAACTGGGATGGCGATGACGGGTTGCCTTCGGACAGCCGCCACTTTGGCCACCTCGCCTATAAAGTCGGCAACATTTATGAACTTTGCCAAAAGCTTATGGACAACGGCGTGACGATCAACCGCCCGCCGCGTGACGGCCACATGGCCTTTGTCCGCTCGCCCGACAACGTGTCGGTCGAACTGCTGCAAGAGGGCGATGCCCTTCCCCCGCAAGAGCCGTGGGCCTCGATGGAGAATACGGGCCATTGGTAAGCGGCAGCGGGCAGCGGCGATCCTTTTACCATCGTGCCCTAACCGGCGCGGTGGCGGCTGCTGCCTTCTGTTTTCCCGCGCTGGCTCGGGCTGATTGCAGCTTGGCCCTGCTGCTTGCGCTTGATGTGTCCTCATCGGTTGACGCCGAAGAATACGATCTTCAGCGCAATGGCGTGGCTTTGGCGCTGGACGATCCCGACGTGCGCCGTGCGCTGCTGGCATCCGGCACTCCTGTTGCCCTCGCCGTCTACGAATGGAGCGGCCGGCGGCAGAACCATATCGTTCTGAACTGGTCGCTTATCAACGACAACTCCGACATCGATCGGGTCGTCGCGGCCATAGCCTCGTCCAAACGCAGCTTTACGCGGTTTCCGACCGCGATGGGCTATGCCCTTGGGTTCGGAGCCACGATGCTGGAACGTGCGCCGCAATGTGATCGCAAGGTGATCGATGTTTCAGGCGACGGCATCAGTAATGACGGGTTCGGCCCGCAATTGGCCTACAAACATTTTCCGTTCTCTGATGTCACCGTCAATGGCCTCGCCGTTCTGGGGGCCGACCCGATGGTTGAATTCTATTTCGAGGATCAAGTGCGCCACGGTCCGGGCGCCTTTGTCGAAACTTCCACGGGCTATGTCGGTTACAAAAACGCGATGACGCGCAAACTTTTGCGTGAAATCGGCGGTATGGTGGTCGGCCATCTGGATGATCCGGATCGTGCCGATATTGCCGCCAATTAATAGATGTACCTGATCTGATCGGTCCAATAGCGTTCAACGCGCTTGAGGGAGTCCGTGATGTCCAGAAGACCCTCTGCGCGCAGAACGTTCTTCTTTTCGATACCTTCGGCGTGACGCTGGAACAGCTTGTCCACGATGGCGCGGATTTCGCGGCCCTTTGGCGTTAGCTTAACCCGCACAGACCGGCGGTCGATTTCGCAGCGCTGGTGATGCATATAGCCCATTTCGACCAGCTTTTTCAGGTTATAGCTGACGTTGGACCCCTGATAATAGCCGCGCGATTTAAGCTCGCCCGCCGTCACCTCGTTGTCGCCGATGTTGAACAACAAAAGCGCCTGAACCGCGTTGATATCCAGCACGTTGGTACGTTCGAATTCGTCCTTGATCACATCCAGCAGCAAACGGTGAAGCCGTTCGACCAGTGCCAATGCCTCAAGATACCCGGTCATGAACCCGGAACGGGCCGGTGTACCGAGCGTGGAATGTATGCTCATCTGTCTCTCCGTTTGTCCGTAAACGCAGAGAACGTTGCGCTAATTTCACGAAAAATCGGTTAAACCACGACGTTTCGATAAAATCTGAGTTATTTCGCAGGCTCTTGGGCTGCAATTTCGGAAATCAGACCGGAAAATTCCGAAGGCGCCGCATCCTGACCGGAAATCCATTTGTAGAGATCCTGATCATTTTCCGACAACAGATCATCGTAATGGGCCAGTTGGTCGTCTGTCATGCCTGACAGACGCGCATCAGCAAAGCGCATCAGGATTAAATCCATTTCCTTCGTCCCGCGACGCATGGACCGCATCGCCAAGCGTTTGATCTTGTTTTCGCGGGTTTCATTTTCCGGTCGGATTTCCTGCATATCAGCCCCCGTTGGCGATTGCGGTCCGCAGACGTTTTTCCAAACGCGACATACGGCCAGCCATCGACTTAATTTCAACCTGCAGATCACGCATGTCCTGCAGGACGGCCTTTACATCAGCGGAGGGGGCCATTTCGTCAAGGGGTGCTTCAACACCGTCGCCTTCGCCCATCAACAGCCAGCCAATCGACACGTTCAACAGACCCGAGATCATCGAAAGCTTGTTGGCGCGCGGCTCCGAAATGTCTGCTTCCCAGTTCTGCAGCGTCTTCAGTTTGACACCGATGCGACGTGCGAACTGTTCCGGCGTCATTCCCGCTGCGTCCCGTGCAGCCGCGATCCGGTCACCGAATGTTGCTGTTTCAGGTCCATACCAGTCGTCTGTGCTCATCTGTGTCTCCTTATAGGTCGTCAGTTTCATACAGCATTGCATGCCCGTCGATGCCGACTTAAGACATGGGTAACAGCCATATCGGGAACGGTTTCCATGCCCTTTTTGTCCGAGACCCTCGCGAGGGTCAAACCATCTCCCACCGTTGCAGTTTCGCAATTGGCCCGTGAATTGGCCGATGCGGGCAAGGATATTATCTCGCTCGGAGCCGGTGAGCCCGACTTCGACACGCCGGATAACATCAAAGAAGCAGCTATTGCGGCAATCCACGCAGGCAAGACAAAATACACCGCGCCCGACGGTATTCCCGAACTGAAACAGGCGATCTGTGACAAGTTCCAGCGCGAAAACGGCCTGAGCTACCAACCGTCGCAGGTGTCTGTATCTACCGGCGGCAAACAGGTTCTGTACAACGCCCTGATGGCCAGCCTGAACCCCGGCGACGAGGTGATCATCCCTGCTCCTTACTGGGTCAGCTACCCCGACATCGTCCGTCTGGGCGGGGGGACACCCGTGATTGTCGACTGCCCCATGGACACCGGCTTCAAGCTGACGCCCGACGCCCTTGAGGCAGCGATCACGCCGAACACAAAGTGGTTCCTGTTCAACTCGCCCTCCAACCCGACCGGTGCGGGGTCCAGCTGGGACGAATTGAAGGCCCTGACAGATGTTCTGCTGCGGCATGAACATGTCTGGGTGCTGACCGATGACATGTATGAACATCTGGCCTTTGATGACTTCAAGTTCTGCACGCCAGCACAGGTCGAGCCCAAGCTTTATGACCGGACGCTGACCGTGAACGGTGTGTCCAAGGCTTATGCCATGACAGGCTGGCGCATCGGCTATGCCGCAGGCCCCGAGGTCATCATCAACGCCATGCGCAAGATCCAGTCGCAATCCACAACGAACCCCTGTTCGATCAGCCAATGGGCCGCTGTGGAGGCGCTGAACGGCCCTCAGGACTTCCTCGCAACCCGCTGTGATGCGTTCCTGCGCCGTCGCGATCTGGTTGTCGCGGGTCTGAACGATTGCGCAGGCATCACCTGCCCCACCCCCGAAGGCGCGTTCTACGTGTATCCGTCTGTCGCAGGCTGCATCGGCAAGACCAGCGAAGGCGGGCGCAAGATCGAGAATGATGAGGATTTCGCAACCGCGCTTCTGGAAGAAAAGGGCGTGGCCGTCGTCTTTGGCGCGGCTTTCGGACTAAGCCCGCATTTCCGCATCAGCTATGCCACCTCGGATGAGGCCCTGACCGAGGCCTGCGACCGTATCAAATCCTTCTGCGCCGGACTGACCTGAGGTTTCCCATGACTTTGCCCGAGCTTTACTTCCGTGTGCGTGAAAATGGCGCTGTCGTCTTCCGCGTCGACACAGAAAACCGGCAACGCCGGATCGATATGGAACAGATCGCCATCGCCAACGTTCGCAATGGCGACATCAAACCCCATGGCGACCGCGCCCTGACCGAGGGCGAAAAACTTGCCATCCAAGACTGGATTTCCGACCGTCAGGCGCTTCTGGCGCAACGCGATGTGGACGATATCCACCGCGCCGTGGACCATCTCAACCTGACCACCCAATGGGCCCAATCCAAAGCCACAGATGACCAACTGGAAAGCGTCACAGACGCGCTTCTGCTTGCCATGCACGACCTGCGGAACGTCCTGGTCCGCAAAAAGGCCGACCGGCTCGCTTCCAAATAAACAGCCCGCCCTTTTTACGGGACGGGCCTGAAATGCGCTGCATTTCCTTTCACGGTCAACGGCGCCTCCGCCTGTACCGCACACGAACGTTCGCTCAAAAAGCTTAACAACCTGCTATTTTCTTTCCCCAAATACCTTGGGGGAATTGGCCGCAGGCCAAGGGGGCAAAGCCCCCAAAGAAAAAAGGCCCCGCAATCGCAGGGCCTTTTCCAATTTCTATAAAAGCGATCTTACTCGCGGCTTTCCGGCGTATCGACGACCAGTGTGTCGAACGCGTCGCCACCGATTACGTCGTCTTCGCCAGACGATGCTTCCGGAGCGGCCAGAGCAGCTGCAGCTTGCGCTTCGTCGCGGCGTGCTTCGATAACGACGTTGTCGCGCTCGGTTGCGATACGACGCACTTTCTGCATCGCGCCACCTGTACCGGCAGGGATCAGACGACCCACGATGACGTTCTCTTTCAGGCCAACCAGCTTGTCTTTCTTGCCCTGAACCGATGCCTCGGTCAGAACGCGGGTTGTTTCCTGGAAGGACGCAGCCGAGATGAACGAACGGGTCTGCAAGGACGCCTTCGTGATACCAAGCAGGATCGGTTCGCCCTGTGCCGGACGGCCGCCCTTCTTGATGGTCTTCTCGTTCATCGCGTCGAACTCTGCCTTATCGACATGTTCGCCCTTCAGAAGCGTTGTGTCACCGCTGTCCAGAATCTCCCACTTCTGCAGCATCTGGCGAACGATCACTTCGACGTGCTTGTCGTTGATCTTAACGCCCTGCAGACGATAGACGTCCTGAACTTCGTCGATCATGTAGTTCGCCAGCGCTTCGACACCCATGATGGACAGGATGTCATGCGGCGCGGGGTTGCCGTCCATGATGTAATCGCCCTTCTGGACAAAGTCGCCTTCGCCAACCGGAATATGCTTGCCCTTCGGGATCATATATTCCTTCGGCTCGAGGCTGTCGTCCGCCGGCTCGATCGAGATGCGACGCTTGTTCTTGTAGTCCTTGCCAAAGCGCACGTAGCCGTCGATTTCCGCGATGATCGCGTGATCTTTCGGACGACGTGCTTCGAAGAGTTCGGCCACACGCGGCAGACCACCGGTAATGTCCTTCGTCTTCGCACCTTCGCGCGGGATACGGGCCACAACGTCACCAGCCTGAACCTTCTGACCGTCTTCGGACGACAGGATCGCGTCCACGGACATCGGGTAGGTGATCGGGTTGCCAACTGCGTTGCGTACGGGCTCGCCATCTTCACCCATCAGGATGATTTCCGGCTTCAGCTCGTTGCCTTTCGGCGCCGCACGCCAGTCGATCACGATCTTCTGGGTCATGCCTGTCGCATCGTCGGTCTCTTCGCGGACGGCCAGACCGTTCACAAGGTCGACGTGACGGACGATACCGTCTTTCTCGGCGATGATCGGCAGTGTGTACGGGTCCCATTCGAACAGTTTGTCACCGCGGGACACGTCCTGACCTTCTTTCAGGAACAGCTTGGTACCATAGCCCAGCTTGTGGCTGGCGCGTTCGGCACCGTGCTCGTCCATGATCCGCAGCTTCATGTTGCGGCCGACAACCAGTGTTTCGCCGTTGGCGTTTTCAATGGTCTGGTCGTTTTCGTAGGCGATCTTACCTTCCTGCGATGCCTCGAGGAAGGACTGCTGACCACCCTGAGCAACACCACCGATGTGGAACGTACGCATTGTCAGCTGTGTACCCGGTTCACCGATGGACTGAGCGGCGATAATACCGACAGCTTCACCTGTGTTCACCATTGTACCGCGTGCAAGGTCACGACCGTAGCACATTGCGCAGACGCCTTCTTCGGCCTCACAGGTCAGCGGCGAGCGGATGCGCGCTGTCTGAACTGCTGCCTCTTCGACGGCATCGGACATACGTTCGTCGATCAGCTGGCCTTCACGAATGATGACCTCGTCTGTACCCGGACGCAGGATGTCTTCTGCAGCCACGCGGCCCAGAATACGTTCGCCCAGGGATGCAACAACTTCACCGTCGTTGATGGCGGCTTCTGCTGTGATCGACTTGTCAGTGCCACAGTCATTCATGCGAATGATGCAGTCCTGCGCAACGTCAACCAGACGACGTGTCAGATAACCCGAGTTCGCAGTCTTCAAAGCGGTATCCGACAGACCCTTACGGGCACCGTGTGTCGAGTTGAAGTACTCGAGAACGGTCAGACCTTCTTTAAAGTTCGAGATGATCGGCGTTTCGATGATGTCGCCGTTCGGCTTCGCCATCAGGCCACGCATACCACCCAGCTGCTTCATCTGAGTAACCGAGCCACGAGCACCGGAGTGGGCCATCATGTAAACCGAGTTCGGTTCCATTTCTGCGCCATTCTCGTCGTGCTGAGCAGCCGAAATGGTGCTCATCATCGCTTCGGTGACTTTGTCGTTACACTTCGACCACGCATCGACAACTTTGTTGTACTTTTCGCCCTGAGTGATCAGGCCGTCCATGTACTGCTGTTCAAAGTCTTTAACCTGATCACGTGTCTCTTCGACGATCGGCCATTTGCTGTCAGGGATAACCATGTCGTCCTTACCGAACGAGATGCCTGCCTTGAAAGCTTCTTTAAAGCCGGTGGACATGATCTGGTCACAGAAGATGACAGACTCTTTCTGACCGCAGTAACGGTAGACGGTGTCGATAACTTTCTGCACGTCTTTCTTACGCAGCAGCGTGTTGACCAGGTCAAACGGAGCTTTTGCGTTCATCGGCAGCAGAGCGCCCAGACGGACACGGCCCGGCGTTGTTTCGAAACGCTTCCAGACTTCGTTGCCTTCTTCGTCGATCTGCTTGACGCGGCAGGTGATTTTGGCGTGCAGGTGCACTTCGCCAGCGTTCAGGGCGTGTTCCACCTCTTCCAGCGACGAGAAGGACATGCCTTCGCCCTTCATGCCTTCACGCATGATGGAAACGTAGTACAGACCCAAAATCATATCCTGCGACGGAACAATGATCGGTGCGCCGTTTGCGGGCGACAGAACGTTGTTCGTCGACATCATCAGAACGCGGGCTTCAAGCTGGGCTTCCAGCGACAGCGGTACGTGAACCGCCATCTGGTCACCGTCGAAGTCGGCGTTAAAGGCCGAACAAACAAGCGGGTGCAGCTGGATCGCTTTACCTTCGATCAGAACCGGTTCGAACGCCTGAATGCCAAGACGGTGCAGCGTAGGCGCACGGTTCAGCATGACGGGGTGTTCGCGGATAACCTCATCAAGGATATCCCACACCTCGGGACGTTCTTTTTCGACCAGTTTCTTCGCCTGCTTAACAGTCGAAGACAGACCTTTGGCCTCAAGGCGCGAATAGATGAACGGCTTGAACAGTTCGAGCGCCATCTTCTTCGGCAGACCACACTGGTGCAGCTTCAGTTCCGGACCGGTCACGATAACCGAACGACCCGAGAAGTCGACGCGCTTACCCAAAAGGTTCTGACGGAAACGACCCTGCTTACCTTTCAGCATGTCGGACAGCGACTTCAGCGGGCGCTTGTTGGCACCTGTGATGACGCGGCCACGGCGACCGTTGTCGAACAAGGCGTCAACGGATTCCTGCAGCATCCGCTTTTCGTTGCGGACGATGATGTCAGGCGCACGCAGTTCGATCAAACGCTTCAGACGGTTGTTCCGGTTGATAACACGACGGTACAGATCGTTCAGGTCCGATGTCGCGAAACGGCCGCCATCCAGCGGAACCAGCGGACGCAGTTCCGGCGGGATCACGGGGATCACGGTCATGATCATCCATTCCGGACGGTTGCCGGATTCCAGGAAGCTTTCGACAACCTTCAGACGCTTGATGATCTTCTTGGGCTTCAGTTCGCCTGTCGCCTCTTTCAGATCAGCGCGCAGCTGCTCTGCTTCGGCTTCCAGATCGATCTGGGCCAGCATTTCGCGGATCGCTTCGGCACCGATGTTCGCGGTAAACGCGTCCATGCCGTACTGGTCCTGCGCGTCCATATACTCTTCTTCATTGAGCATCTGGCCGTAGGTCAGGTCGGTCAGACCCGGTTCGATCACGACGTAGTTTTCGAAATACAGAACGCGTTCCAGATCACGCAGCGTCATGTCCAGCATCAGACCGATACGGGACGGCAGCGATTTCAGGAACCAGATGTGCGCGCAGGGTGCTGCCAGTTCGATGTGGCCCATGCGTTCGCGACGCACTTTCTGAAGGGTAACTTCAACACCACATTTTTCGCAGACAACGCCGCGATACTTCATGCGCTTATATTTCCCGCAGAGACATTCGTAGTCTTTGATCGGGCCAAAGATACGCGCACAGAACAGGCCGTCACGCTCGGGCTTGAACGTCCGGTAGTTGATGGTTTCGGGTTTCTTGATCTCACCAAAGGACCAAGACAGGATCCGCTCGGGCGATGCCAGCGAAACCTTGATCTCGTCGAACACCTTGGGTGCCGCGAGAGGGTTGAACGGGTTGTTGGTCAGTTCCTGGTTCATATTGTGTCCTCACAAATTAGAGGGTGCGGGGGAAAAAGAGTGGAACCGTCAGGTGCGCCTGTTGGCGCACCGCCGGTCTGGATCGGGCTAGGCCCTGATCACTCTTCGTCTTCCTCCGCATCCAGGAGTTCCATATTCAGGCCAAGGCCGCGAACCTCTTTGACGAGAACGTTGAAGGATTCCGGAACACCGGCTTCAAAGTTGTCTTCGCCTTTGACGATCGATTCATAGACCTTCGTCCGGCCAGCCACGTCATCCGACTTGACCGTCAGCATTTCCTGCAGGGTGTATGCAGCGCCATAAGCTTCCAGAGCCCAGACCTCCATCTCACCGAAGCGCTGACCACCGAACTGTGCCTTACCACCCAGCGGCTGCTGCGTAACGAGGCTGTACGGGCCAGTGGAACGTGCGTGGATCTTGTCATCGACCAGGTGGTGCAGTTTCAGCAGGTATTTCACACCAACGGTGACCTTACGGCTGAACTGTTCACCTGTACGACCGTCGAACAGTGTCGACTGACCCGAAGTATCGAAACCGGCACGCGCCAGAGCGTCGTTCACGTCTGCTTCTTTCGCACCGTCGAAGACCGGCGTTGCGATCGGAACACCGCTTGTGACGTTGCCCGCGATTTCCAGCAGTTCGTTTTCGTCGAGGCCTTGGATGCCTTCTGCGTAAACGTCTTCGCCGTAAACCAGCTTCATCGCTTCGCGAACAGGTGTCAGGTCGCCGGAACGACGGTATTCCTGCAGCGCATCATCGACTTTCAGACCAAGGGCACGAGCGGCCCAACCCATGTGGGTTTCAAGGATCTGACCGACGTTCATACGCGACGGAACGCCCAGCGGGTTCAGACAGAGGTCAACAGGCGTACCATCTTCGAGGAACGGCATGTCTTCCATCGGGACCACGCGGGAAACAACACCTTTGTTCCCGTGACGACCCGCCATCTTATCGCCCGGCTGAAGCTTGCGCTTCACGGCGATGAAGACTTTGACCATCTTCATAACGCCCGGGGGCAGATCGTCGCCGCGGCGGACCTTTTCGACCTTGTCTTCGAAACGGGCATCCAGAGTACGCTTCTGCGCCTCGTACTGCTCGTGCAGGGCTTCGACGATTTTCGCATCGTCTTCGTCCTCAAGAGCAAGCTGCCACCACTGACCACGTGTCAGGCTATCCAGCAGTTCATCATCGATGACCGAGTTCGCTTTGACGCCTTTCGGGCCTTTCACAGCGACTTTGCCAAAGATCATGTCCTTCAGACGCGCGTAGATGTTGCGGTCCAGGATCGCGAGTTCGTCGTCACGGTCACGTGCCAGACGTTCGATTTCTTCGCGTTCGATCTGCAGGGCACGTTCGTCTTTTTCAACACCATGGCGGTTGAAGACACGGACTTCTACGACTGTGCCGTAGTCACCGGGCTTCACGCGCAGGGATGTGTCACGAACGTCGGATGCCTTTTCACCGAAGATAGCGCGCAGAAGCTTTTCTTCCGGCGTCATCGGGCTTTCGCCCTTCGGTGTGATCTTACCGACAAGGATATCGCCCGGCTCTACGTCCGCACCGATGTAAACGATGCCAGCCTCGTCGAGGTTGCGCAGCGCTTCTTCACCGACGTTCGGAATGTCGCGAGTGATTTCTTCCGGCCCAAGCTTGGTGTCACGTGCGGCGACTTCGAATTCTTCGATGTGAACCGAAGTAAAGACGTCATCGCGCGAGATACGCTCGGAGATCAGGATCGAGTCTTCGTAGTTGTAACCGTTCCAAGGCATGAACGCGACGACCACGTTCTTACCAAGCGCCAGTTCACCCATATCTGTGGACGGACCGTCAGCGATAACCTCGCCTTTCTGGACCGTGTCACCCACCTTCACCAGCGGACGCTGGTTGATACATGTGTTCTGGTTGGAACGCTGGAACTTGCGCATACGGTAGATATCAACGCCCGGATCGCCGGGTTCGAGATCTTCTGTCGCGCGGATAACGATACGCATCGCGTCTACCTGGTCGATGACACCAGCACGCTTGGCCATGATGGCCGCACCCGAGTCACGTGCCACGACTTCCTCGATACCGGTACCAACCAGCGGCGCTTCAGAGCGCAGGGTCGGAACGGCCTGACGTTGCATGTTCGAACCCATCAGGGCGCGGTTAGCGTCGTCGTTTTCAAGGAACGGGATCAGAGATGCCGCAACCGAGACCAACTGCTTCGGCGAAACGTCGATCAGGTCAACGCTTTCGTTCGGAGCAAGTGTGTAGTCGCCGGACTGACGGGTCGAGACCAGATCGTTGACGAAACGGCCCTCTTCATCGAGGTTGGCGTTCGCCTGAGCCACGGTGTGGCGCATTTCTTCTGTCGCGGACATGTAGTGAACTTCATCCGTCACCTTACCGTCTTTGACGACGCGGTAGGGTGTTTCGATGAAGCCGTACTTGTTCACACGTGCGAAGGTCGCCAGCGAGTTGATCAGACCAATGTTCGGACCTTCCGGCGTTTCAATCGGACACATACGACCGTAGTGGGTCGGGTGAACGTCGCGAACCTCAAAGCCCGCACGTTCGCGTGTCAGACCGCCCGGCCCAAGCGCGGAGAGACGACGCTTGTGCGTGACTTCCGACAGCGGGTTGGTTTGGTCCATGAACTGCGACAGCTGGGACGAACCAAAGAATTCGCGCACAGCGGCAGCGGCCGGTTTCGCGTTGATCAGATCCTGCGGCATAACCGTGTCGATCTCGACCGAGGACATACGTTCCTTGATCGCGCGCTCCATACGAAGCAGGCCAACGCGGTACTGGTTTTCCATCAGTTCGCCAACGGAACGGACACGACGGTTACCAAGGTGGTCGATATCGTCGATGTCGCCACGGCCGTCACGCAGATCAACCAGTGCTTTGATACACTGGACAATGTCTTCACGATCCAGCGTACGCTGCGTATCCGGCTTATCCAGCGCCAGACGCATGTTCATTTTCACGCGGCCAACGGCGGACAGGTCATAACGCTCGCTGTCGAAGAACAGCGTGTCGAACAGCGCAGAGGCTGCTTCAACGGTCGGCGGCTCACCCGGACGCATAACGCGGTAGATGTCCATCAGCGCGGTTTCGCGGGTCGCGTTCTTGTCCTGCGCCATTGTATTGCGCATGTACGGACCGACGTTGATGTTATCGATGTCCAGAACCGGAATCTCGGTCACGCCAGCGTCGATCAGCTCTTTGAGCGTGCCGCCTGTGACTTCACCGTCCTTGTCGACAGTCCATGTCAGTTCGTCACCGGCTTCGACGTAGATCGCGCCAGTTTCTTCGTTGATAATGTCGCGAGCTGCAAACTTACCAAGGATGTTTTCGAACGGAACAAGCAGGTTCTGAACCTTGCCTTCGTCGATCAGTTTCTTAACCGCGCGCGGAGTGACCTTCTTGCCAGCTTCGGCAATCACTTCACCTGTGTCGGCGTCGATCAGATCGAACATCGGGCGGGTGCCGCGAACACGCTCGGGGAAGAACTTGGTCTCCCAGCCTTCGCCCTTACGCAGGTTGAAGGTGACCGTGTTGTAGTACGCGTCCATGATCGCTTCCTGGTCCAGACCCAGCGCATACAGCAGGGTAGTCACAGGCAGCTTACGGCGACGGTCGATACGGGCGAAGACGATGTCTTTCGCGTCGAATTCGAAGTCCAGCCAGGAACCGCGGTACGGGATGATACGGCAAGCGAACAGCAATTTACCCGAGCTGTGCGTTTTACCTTTGTCGTGATCAAAGAACACGCCCGGCGAACGGTGCATCTGGGACACGATCACACGCTCGGTACCGTTCACAACAAACGTACCGTTCGGTGTCATCAAAGGCATATCGCCCATGAACACGTCTTGTTCTTTGATATCCTTAACGGACTTGGCGCCGGTGTCTTCGTCGACATCAAATACGATCAGGCGCAGCGTCACCTTCAGGGGTGCGCTGTAGGTCATGTCACGCTGCTGACATTCCTCAACATCGTATTTGGGCTTTTCAAGCTCGTAGCTGACGAACTCGAGAACCGAGGTTTCATTAAAGTCCTTGATCGGGAAAACCGACTGGAAAACGCCCTTGATCCCTTCGCCGTCAAGCGGCTCTGGCTGGTCGCCAGATTTCAGGAACAGGTCGTAAGACGATTTTTGAACCTCGATCAGGTTCGGCATGTCCAGAACTTCGCGGATCTTACCGTAGTATCTCCGAAGACGTTTTTGGCCAAGGAAGGATTGTGCCATGGTCTATGTCACCTTTGCGATAAACTCGTTCAAGCGCATACCGTCGGGCTCCGGCATGTCTTGTCAGTGACGGCATTGAAATCAGATCCATTCTCGGCCTTCGTCCCACCGAAGACCACTCGATCCTGAAAGCCCTGCCTTGGAAAAATCCTGAACTGTCAGGATCTTACCAAGTCAGCGTTTTTCATCGTTAAAACACACAATTGCGACGGAGTTTTCAGCGCCCTTCTTGGGCCTTTGTCCGTGTGCGAATTGTGTTGATCAGCTGTTGCGCGCCACCCTCTGCATCGGACAAGTAAAAGCGGGCTTCGAATCACTCGAACCCGCAGGAGACTTCCGAATATTCTGTAAAGATAGGAAACGCAACCACAATTCCCACGTAACTATAGTTAACCCGTTTTGCAGCATTTCGCAAGCAAACCGAAAGCACTGACACAAAAACAAAAAAGAAAGGGCGCCCCGAAGGACGCCCCAAACATCCGAAGATCGAACTATTACTTGAGTTCGATTTCCGCGCCAGCTGCTTCCAGCTTGGCTTTGATGTCTTCAGCTTCCTCTTTGGAAACCTGTTCTTTAACGGCTTTGCCGCCTGCTTCAACCAGCTCTTTGGCTTCTTTCAGGCCCAGACCGGTGATGCCGCGAACTTCCTTGATCACGTTGATCTTGGATGCGCCTGCCGACTTCAGGATGACGTCGAATTCAGTCTGCTCTTCGCCTGCGCCTGCTGCGCCTGCGTCGCCAGCTGCTGCTACCATTACGGCGCCGCCAGCTGCGGGCTCGATGCCGTACTCATCCTTCAGGATGGTTTTCAGTTCTTGTGCTTCGAGAAGCGTCAGGTTGACGATTTCTTCTGCGAGTTTCTTCAGATCAGCCATTGTGACTACTTTCCATTACTAGATGTGTTCTAACGTCGAGGAATAAACCCCACGAAAATCCACTGGATGCCTTATGCTGCTTCCGCTTTCTCTTCGATGGTCGAGAGAATGGAAGCAATGTTCGACGCAGGCGCACCGATCGCACCGGCAATGTTCGAAGCGGGTGCACCGATGCAGCCAACGATGGAGGCAATAAGCTCCTCGCGGGACGGCATTTTCGACACAGCTTCTACACCAGCTCGGTCCAGAGCGTTCTCACCCATTGCACCGCCAAGGATCTCAAATTTCTTGTTATCTTTGGCGAAGTCCTCAACCACTTTCGCCGCAGCGACAGGGTCTTCGGAATAAGTCAGAACGGTCATACCCTCGAGGTAGGATGCCACGCTTGCGCAGGGCTTACCCTCAAGAGCGATCTTAGCGAGCCTGTTCTTGGCGACGCGTACGGATGCGCCAGCGTCGCGTGCGCGACCCCGCAGATCCTGCATCTCGGCAACCGTGAGACCTTCGTAGTGGGCAACCACAACGACGCCAGAGCTTTCAAAGATCTGGCCGAGTTCCTCGACCACTTTCTCTTTCTGGGCTCTATCCACAGTTTCACTCCAATTGTTGGAGGGGGCGACCCCTCCGGCTCACGTCAGCCAGACAGATGTCTGGCCAGAAAGGTCCGATCGGGTCGTCACAATCGCGTCTCCGGTCTTTCAGAAGAAAGCACGGAACGATATGTCTCTTCCCGTCTCGGGCAGGATTTAACGGCCTTGCGACCAACCCACCGTCTCGGACGAAATAAGGGCGCTACGAATCGCGATGCGCCCTTGGGTGCTGGCAATAGTCGGATCAGTCCTAAATGCCAAGGGTAAACTGATCCCAAGGCCCGATGCGCTATCGCGCACGGACATTTTTGCCTCGTCCTCCGCCTGGGGCGTCGTCCTCAGGTTGGCGCCTATTCTTATTTTCTTTCCCAAAATACTTTGGGGGAATTGGCCGAAGGCCAAGGGGGCAAAGCCCCTAATGCGACGGCGGCCAGTCAGGATCCATCAGCCCCAGTTCCGCGCGTGTCCAGGATCGCAACGCGCCACCACGCTCCATCTGCGCCAAACGTTCCTCATTGAAGACATGCAGGCAGTCATACAGGTCCCTCAGCGCGGCTTCAGGCTCTGGCCCCTCCATCCGCTTTTCGATCTCAAGTCGCATGGGCAGTCGGAACCCACGCGATGACAGTCGCCAGCGGATTTTATTGCGCCAAACCTCGTAACCCTGATCCACAAAGTGGAACAAATAGGTCCCTTCGTCCGCCGACAAAGTCGCCCCTTCAATCGGCCCGTCCTGATCTTCAATCCAATGCTGGCGCACTTTGACAGGCGACATCCCTGTGCGGGTCACCGATTTACCCACTGTGTGCCCCATCAAACCATTACGCGGCTTCACCGCCGGGGCCAAATCGCCATAGATACTGCGCTGGACCCAGCCCTTTTGCGGCAGGCGGAAATACAGACGGTCGGGATCGTCGGGGCTTTGGATATGCTCGGCAGGCAGAAAGCGCAGGGCGCGGCAGGAAGCGGGCTGTTTGACCACCTCTTCGGCAATCGTACGGCCTTCCAAAAACAGCAGTTCGTCACTGTCAACGTTCAGGAACCAGCCGCCCTCGGGGATATTGCGATAGACGTGACCCATCGCCAGATTCTGGCGTTTGGTGAACCGCTCGTCTGCCGTTGTGCCCAGCCCCTCCCAGAACTCGGGCGTCGCGCGAATAGCGATGACATCCTCACGCCCGCTGACCACGTCGATTGCGGGGTCTTCGGGATCATCAAAGCACAGGACGATGCACCCTGCCCCTTGAGCGGCGTACCATTCGACAAAGCGCACAACCGTGGACACCGGTTCTTTCAAAATTGCGCCAACTGTCAGCATAAATCGTCCTTCTTTCCCGATTGGCTCGCATCATGCGCGACAACACCGGAAACGTAAAAAAGGCGGATGTTGCCACCCGCCTTTTTCAAAACTCTGTGCCTACTCCGCAACGGAGTAGAAGGCTTAGTTGCCTGTCGCGTTTTCGACGTCGACCGATACGCCCGGGCCCATGGAGGAAGATACAGAGACCTTCTTCATGTATGTGCCTTTCGCGCCTGTCGGCTTGGCTTTGGCAACGGCGTCAACGAAGGCGCGGATGTTTTCAACCAGCTTCGCTTCGTCGAAGGACACTTTGCCAACGCCTGCGTGTACAACACCGGCTTTTTCAGCTTTGAACTGAACCTGACCGCCTTTAGCGTCAGCAACAGCCTGAGCAACGTCCATTGTAACTGTGCCAACTTTGGGGTTCGGCATCAGGTTACGCGGGCCCAGAACTTTACCCAGACGACCAACGATCGGCATCATGTCAGGTGTCGCGATGCAGCGATCGAATTCGATGGTGCCGCCCTGAACGGTTTCCATCAGATCTTCTGCGCCAACGATATCTGCGCCAGCTTCTTTGGCTTCGTCTGCTTTTGCGCCACGAGCGAAAACAGCAACACGTACTGTTTTACCTGTGCCGTTCGGCAGGCTTACAACGCCACGAACCATCTGGTCAGCGTGACGGGGGTCAACACCGAGGTTCATCGCGATTTCAACTGTTTCGTCGAACTTCGTCTTGGAGTTGCCTTTGATCAGTGCAACGGCGTCTTCGACGGTGACGTTTTCTTTGCCAGCGAAAGCTTCGCGTGCGGCGCGGGTGCGTTTACCAAGTTTCGCCATCTTACTTCACCTCGATGCCCATGGACTTGGCCGAGCCAAGGATGATCTGCATGGCTGCTTCTACGTCGTTCGCCGACAGGTCCTTCATTTTCGCTTCTGCGATTTCACGGACTTGGGCAACGGTCACAGTTGCAACAGTTTCACGGCCGGGGTTTTCAGCACCACGGGGGCGGTTACGCTTGCCCACGTTTTTCAGACCAGCAGCTTTTTTCAGGTAGTAAGACGCAGGCGGCGTCTTGATGTCCATGGTGAAGGACTTGTCCTGATAATAGGTGATCTCGGTCGGGCAAGGTGCGCCCTGTTCCATGTCCTGTGTCTTGGCATTGAACGCCTTACAGAATTCCATGATGTTGATACCGCGCTGACCCAGCGCAGGGCCGACGGGCGGCGACGGGTTGGCAGCACCTGCAGGGATCTGCAGTTTCATCTTGCCAGCAAGCTTCTTGGCCATGAGGCCTCTCCTTTTTCCAACAGCCGCAGGACGCGTTCCTTTGGCTTTTTTGTCGTGTGGTCAGGTCCGGACAACGCGTTGCCCTCGCCTCCCACAATGATTCCCGCAATATGGGGAATAGGCGGTGCGGTTACAGTGATTTGCACCGCAGATCAACCGGCAACAGGGAAATCCCCGATAAACTGCCGGAAAATGAAAGCCCCCGATCTTCTGGATCGAGGGCTAGAATGCTTTTCAGGCGCGGGCGATCAGCCCTGCTTGGTGACCTGGGTAAAGTCCAGTTCGACAGGTGTTTCGCGGCCAAAGATGGACACGGTAACCTTGAGCTTCTGGTTTTCGTCGTCGACGCCTTCGACCATACCGTCGAAATCTTCGAACGGGCCGTCGTTGACTTTGACCTTCTCGCCGACCTCGAAGTGGATAAGCGTACGAGGTGCTTCTTCGCCCTCCTGAACACGGCCCAGGATCGCGGTCACTTCGCTGTCACGCATCGGCATCGGGCGGCCTTGCGGGCCAAGGAAACCTGTGACGCGGTTGATTGAGTTGATCAGGTGGTAACCCGCATCGGACATTTCCATGCGCACCAGAACGTAACCCGGCATAAAGCGGCGTTCGGATGTTACCTTTTTACCGCGACGTACCTCGATCACCTCTTCGGTCGGAACGAGCACTTCTTCAATCTGATCCTCAAGCCCTTGCTCGGTTACAGATGTCCGGATTTGTTCGGCGACCTTCTTTTCGAAGTTCGAGAGCACGCTCACCGAATACCACCGTTTTGCCATTGGGCCGTCCCCTATTGTCCTTCCGCTGCCTTGTCTTAAAGCGCAATCCGCGCGACCTGCAACGTGGTCCCTACAAAGAAATGCGGCGTGCAACTCGAATCATTGCACGCCAGCCTAAACAGTTTCGTGTGCCTACCGAATGATCCACACGAATTCAAGTACCTGACGGCTGTGCCGTTTCAGCGGGCGATTAGCCGAACATCCCCAGCAGCGCCTGAAGGCCGCCGCGGATCAACAGATCAACCAACGCAAAGAAGACTGCGGTAAGAGCCGCCATGATGAAGACCATGACAGTCGTCAGCAGAACTTCGCGGCGCGTCGGCCAAACGATTTTGCCCACTTCCGAGCGGACCTGCTGAATAAACTGGAGCGGATTGGTTTTTGCCATCACACGTATCTCTTTTTGCTGTCCGTCGGCACATACGGTGAAGCGCGCCGTCTTTCAAGCCAATCTGTACCGACACCCCGCCACAGGGGCGTGATCCGTGGAACTAACATGAACGCGCGTATTGCCCGAAACGGCAAAAAGTTCCCTGAGTTCGCGGGGATATGAGCAACCCTCACATACGAGTGAAGTGCTGAAATTTCGCGGAACGACTGCGGCGCTGGCCCGTTTATTCCACGAACCGGGTGACAAACCCTAACGCAAACAACAAGCCGCACTTCACCAGCTACTGGTTCGACGGTGCGCACATAAGGAGAAAGATATGAAACGCTTCATGATCACAACCGCACTGACACTGACAACCGCTGGCGCTGCTATGGCCGCGACCGAAGGCCAGATTAACACCATTGAAAACTACCTGCCGGAAGCGAACGTCGCAGCGTGGTCTGACACTCAGGTGATTTCTGCCCTGAACGTCATTAAATCGGGTGACAAATCCCGCGGCGAAATCGAAGCCCAGCTGAAGGCCATGTATGTTGTCGACGGTGAAAACTTTACACCGGCCATGATCACTGAAGGCGAACAAGCAATGCTGGACATGTATGTTGACGGTGTTGACTACTCCATGCTGCCGCAGCCGGTCGTGGACCAAGCGATTAGCGTCGCATATTCGGACCTGAACAACGACCAGAAGGCCGAACAGATCGAAACGCTGCTGACAGTGGTGTCGCCGACCGAAACGCTGAACCGCGCGACAGAAGGTGAGATCGCCCTGATCGAAAGCTATGTGCCCGAACTGGACGCAAGCCTGCTGAGCGAGGAACAAGTTGTGGTGGCCTTGGACATCATTAACTCGACAGACAACGAAGCCGAAATCGAACCGCGCCTGAAAGCGTACCTGAACATTTCGTAATCGCTTCTGAACACAAAAATAAGGGTCGCTCCGGCGGCCCTTATTTTTTGGCGCATTCAAAGATTGACGGGTAAAGCACGCGCCGACACAGTGACGGCAATTGGAGCACCGTCATGTCATTTGAATTTCTGTTTACATCCTTGATCGTCGTTCTGCTGCCTGGCACGGGCGTGATCTACACCTTGGCCATCGGGCTGGGCCGTGGTTTCCGCGCCAGCATCGCCGCCGCAGTGGGCTGCACTGTGGGCATCGTGCCCGCCGCCTTTGCCAGCATCGTGGGGTTGTCGGCGCTGTTGCACACCAGCGCGCTGGCCTTTCAGGTTCTCAAATATCTGGGCGTCGCCTACCTGTTCTATATGGCGTGGAAAACGCTGAAGGACGACAGCACTTTGGAAGTGCGCGAAAACGACAGGCCGACGCACTACACCGGTATCGCGGTCAACGGCGCGCTTCTGAACGTGCTGAACCCGAAACTGTCGCTGTTCTTTCTGGCCTTCTTGCCGCAGTTCATATCTGCGCACGCCGCACAGCCTGCAATGCAACTGACGGGCCTGGCGCTGGTCTTTATGGCGATGACCTTTGTGATTTTTGTGGGCTACGGCGCATTTGCGGCCATGGCGCGCGATTATGTGATCCAACGCCCCAAAGTCACCGCATGGATCAGGCGCGCCTTTGCCGGAACATTCGGCGCATTGGGCGCAAAGCTGGCGTTGACAGACTGACACTGTCTGACACTACGCTGATTTTTGTGATTTGGCTTGGCAGGGGCAGCAGGGTTCGAACCCGCGACCTACGGTTTTGGAGACCGTCGCTCTACCAGCTGAGCTATACCCCTAAGCCGAGGGACGGGATACAGCGGCCCCAAACCGAATTCAAGCGGGAAAGTTGGGAATCGCGCGAAGGTTTTTCAAGAAACCTGCCGACCCCACAGTGACATAACCCTCACATTCTGCGGAATACCGCTCACCGCACCGTTAGCAGCAAGAAACATTACATCTGCGCACAAATGCACACTTAGATGTGCAAGCGTCGTGTCGGGTATCCTAACACCCCTGACACCCCGAATTGCGACAGCGTTTGTGAAAAATGGCCTATTCTTGAGGGCCTTATTTTGTTGGGCTTCCGGAAAATCCCGGTCGCACTGGGCACTGAATTTCCTTTTTCAATAGCACAGTTACGTGAGAATTCGCGATCAATTCTGTGAGTTGCGAACCTGCGGAAAGTCCCCAATTTGACTGTTGTCGAACGCAACAACGCGTTCCCCAAAACAAACCGCCGCACAGGCAAAAACACAGATCAAATGGAGAATGACCCATGAAAAACCTTATTGCACTGACCGCCGTTTCTTTCGCTGCTCTGACAGGCGTTGCATCCGCTGATGTTGCTCCGGCCACAATCGCATCGGTCGAACGCTATACCAACGAAGACATCTCTGGCCTGACAGATACACAGATCCTGTCGCTGGCGCAGGTCGTCACATCCGAAGACAGCCGCTCTGAAATCGAGAGCCGCATCGACTCGCTGATCCGTCAGTACCAGTAATCCCAATCCCTTCTTTCTCCCCCTCCCCAAAGGCGCAGAGCGCCACATCAAAGGACTGAAACCATGAAAAATCTTATCGCACTTACCGCTGTATCCTTCGCTGCCCTGACAGGCGTTGCTTCTGCTGACGTTGCTCCGGCCACAATCGCGTCGGTCGAACGTTACACAAACGAAGACGTATCGGCCCTGACAGACACACAGATCCTGTCGCTGGCGCAGATCGTTACATCCGAAGATCACCGCAGCGATATCGAATCGAAAATCGACTCCCTGATCCGTCAGTACCAGTAAGCCCGAGTTTAGCGGCTCCCAACTCACTCCCCCCGATGCTGGGGATCGCTGAACAGAAAAGGCCCGCCATAAAGGCGGGCCTTTTTGTGCAGATGCAGGTGACCACGTATCAGGCAGCCGTCTTGCGACGCCCGATATCCTGCACAACACCCCGATCGAACAACTGCTGGATTTCCGTATCTGTTAAGCCTGCGACTTCGGACAAGACCTCTTCCGTTTGCGCCCCCAGATGCGCGGCAGGTGCAGGTTCCTGACGGGCAAAGCCGGTGTAGTTGACCGGCGAACCGGGGACAGGGAAGCGGCCCAGACCGGGCTGATCCATCAGTTTGAACATCGGGTTATCTTCGGACAGGTCCGGATCTTCGGCCAAGGCCTCGGGGACCGTACGGAAAGGTGCCCAAGTGACACCCGCCGCGTCCAGTTCGCGCGCCACGACAACGCGCGGGCGGTAGGCGAACCAAGGTTTCAAAATCTCGGTGATGTCGTGACGCAGGGCGAAACGTACACCTTCGTCTGCAAGGTTCTTACCGGTCGCGGACGCAAGGCGCTGCATTGCGGCCTCGGTTCCGGTGACCTTGACCAGACCTTTCCACTGACGTTCGGTCAGACCGATAACCATGACCCGTTTGCCGTCGGCGCAAAGGAAATCGTGCCCATAAGCACCGTAAAGCGCATTGCCCGCCTTGGGGCGTGCACGGCCCGTCATCGTTGCCTCGCCCAGCAGACCCAAATGACCCAAAGTCGCTGCGGCGACATCCTTCAGCGACAGATCAACGCCCTGCCCCGCACCTGTGCGCAAACGGTGACGTTCTGCGGCCAACAGCGCCTGAACAACGACGTGACCGGCGGCAATGTCCCACGCAGGCAGCGCATGTGCGACCGGCGCGTCGTGGCCTTCGGGGCCGGTCATTTCCGGAATGCCCAGCATCGGGTTCACGGTGTAATCGACCTGCGGATTGCCGTGGCGATCGCCTTTCAGAGTGACCGTGATCATGTCTTCGCGCTGCGACGACAGCGTTTCATGATCCAGCCAGCCCTTGACCGCCAGATTGGTGATGAACAGACCCGCATCCTGACCGGGCGCGGTGATGATCCGGCTGATCAACTCGCGTCCTTCGCGGGATTTCATATCAACCGCGACAGATTTCTTGCCCTTGTTCATGCCCGCCCAGAAATAGCTTTCGCCACTGGGTGCGACCGGCCAGCGACCGGCGTCCAGACCGCCACCGATGCGATCGAACCGGATCACCTCGGCGCCCATCTGGGCCAGCGTCATGCCCGCAAGCGGGACCGCAACAAAGGCCGAGCCTTCAACAACACGCATTCCATTCAGAATTCCAGTCATGCCGTCTCCTCCCATTCGGCGGTGGCCTGAAGGCCTTGGTTTTCATCGCCCCGCGCTGTGCAAAGCCGCAGCTTGCCCTGACCGTCCTCCTCGGCCAGCAGACGCATGTCGCGATCGTGAAACATCGGGTGCACGCCACGGAACTTGAAGCGATCCGGCGCGCGGCCCATGTGCTGGGTTCCCACCTGACACAGCATCATCGCCTGAAGCGGGCCGTGAACGATCAGGTTGGGGTATTTTTCAACGTCGCGGGCGTAATCCAGATCGATGTGAATGCGGTGCGCGTTGAATGTGCAGGCGGAAAAGCGGAACAACAGCGCTTCGTTCACCGGCACGGTTTTGTCGATAACCGTCGCTGTCGGCGGAATGATCGCTTTGGGCGCGCGGAATTTCTCGGGCATCTCAAGATAGACGATGTCCTGCACTTCGCGGATCGCCAGACCGTTTTCGCCCGCGATTTCGTGGGCCACGGTGACGAACACCATCTTACCGGTCGAGCCTTCTTTCTCGGCCACGTTCTTGATGATCGAATGGCGGGTCAAACGTTCACCAACGCGCAGCGGTTTGACGAATTCCAACTGACCAGCGGCCCACATACGGCGAGGCAAAGCCACCGGCGGAAGGAAACCGCCCAGCTTGGGGTGACCGTCTTCGGCCAGTTCGCGCATCGACACGGTCGGCAGGAACGCAACCCAGTGCCATAGGGCGGGCAGTTCATCACCATGGCGCGGAGCGGTGGCACCGGCATCGGACAGTGTCGCGGCCAGCATCGCAGCCTGAATTTCTTCGACACGACCTTGGGCAGTTTCTTCGCGCCCAATCCAATCGGTGACTTGCAGTGCCATGGTTTTCCCTTCTCCCGTGATAGAAGAAGAAACTGCCGAAATGACCTAAAAAAATCAAATGTTTTTAATGACTTAGCGGGATACCACGGCATACCAAATCCGTATGCACGGGAATACAATTCGCGCAGTTCTTTGAAAGATTGAACAGATTTGCCTTTCTGCAAATGCAGCATGAGCCGCACAAAAAGCGGCGGCCAGATTGTCGCATGCCCCCTGAAACAGGGATATTTCGGCCCGGCCGCCCTTCGACCTCGCGCAAAACCGCGGATCTGCAATGGAAAAGGCCGCCCGAAGGCGGCCCATTCATCAGCCAAATTCGTGTAGCAGACGCGCCTTAGAACGGGATGCGGACACCCACGGCGACGACGTGACCAGTCACATCAAAGTTCAGCGCTTTGACAGGAATTTCGCCCGGATCGTCCGGCATTGTTCCGCCCTCGACCTCGCCCAGATTGAAGTAGCGATAGGACACATCAAGAAGCATCGGACGCTTCACTTGCCCAAGATCGTAGGTCATGCCTGCGCCCACAGACCACGCCAGATTGACGTTCGTGTCACCCGAAAAGGTCCGCACGGGGCGTTCCGTGTCATTGCCTTCGTTGGCTGTGCGTGTCCACGACGTCAGCTTGTTCCGCGCGACACCGACGCCGGCTGTGACATAGGGCTGGAATTTGCCCGACGTGGCAAAGTCATAGCTGACGTTTGCCATCAAAGCCGAGGTTTTGAACTTGGCGTCCGTGATGTCAGAATGTTCGATGCATGCCGATCCATCCGAAGCCGAGTCACAGGCCCCTGTGGCATCCGTCGCGCCAGTCACCAAAAGTTCGACATCACCACGGATGTTGTTCCCAAAGGATTTCCCGATGGCCACGCTGGCAAAACCGGTGTTGTCCATCCCGCCAATGTCAAAGTTGACCTGCGGATCCTCGGGGTAGCCATGCGGCTGCCAGTTTTCATCGGTCGCAGTGGGCGCGAACGTGCCCAGTTGAAGCTTGATGTATTCGCCTTCAGCAAAGGCGGCGATGGGTTGCGCTGCGATCAATGCGGCCAGCAAACCTGCGGAAAGTTTTGTCGTTTTAGTCATGTGTCCCAAACCCCTCAAAACATTTGTTATTGGATTCCGCCCCACAGCAGCGGGGCGGAAAAGTTCGACCGGAATTAACCGTGACCTTCCAAGACAGCCTCGCGGATTTCTTCGGCGTGATACGCCAAGGTCGCGACGTAGGCGTCAGATACCGGAATGTCGTAGATGACAGCCAAGGCGATGACGGTCTCTTCTGTGATCGGCACGGTTTTGTCCGAAGCGATGCCAAGGAACACAGCCGCCAGAGTGAAGGCGTCGTTGGTGATCCCCACCGACGTCAGGTCGATCTCGCCGTCCATCGCATCTTTCAGCAAGGCCAGATTGGACAGCGGGCTGTCGACCAGCGTCAGGTTATCCCAATCGTTGGCCAGTGCATCTTTGATGTCTTCAAGCGGCAGGTTGTAGAAGTCTGCCGATGCAGGCAGGGCCAGAAGCGCCTCGTCATAGGCCTGATCCAGAACTTTTTCAGGGCTCCGCGCAACATTCAGGCGCCCCAGTTCGATTTCCGGAATACCTTCTTGTGCCCACGAAGGCGCGCCGCCGTTATCGTCGTCATGGGACGGGCTGCCAGCCTGCGGGCCTACGCCATCCGATGTTTCATCCGGTCCGGTCTGGCCATCGCCGCCGCCCTGATTGTCCTGACCATGCTGGCCATCAGAGTTTCCTCCACCGCTTTCGTGATCCGAATCTTCATGGGATTCGCCATCTTCATGCGATTCAGAGCCACCCTGGCCGTTTTGGCCGTTTCCTTCGGAATTGCCACTGCCAGAACCCTCACCAGAGCCTTCGGCAGCCACCGCAACAGTTGCAAATCCAACAACAAGAGGTGCGGCCACACCAGTGATCAGAAGACCGGTCGCCAGTGCGGTAGTGATCAGAAGTTTCGATTTAAACATGTCGTCCCCTTCCCAGGTCATCGGGCGAGATTCGCCCCTAAGATGTAGAAAGGATATCGCCGCCCAAACCGGGCTACTTTATTCTAAATCAAATAAGCGAATGTTTTGATTTCAGTGCGCCAACCCCCGGCAAAACGAAAAAGAGCCCCGCAAAGCAGGGCTCTTTTCAATCTGTTCAACGCGTCATCAGCGTTGCGTCGTTCCGTTTGGAACCAACGCTTATGCGATGATTTTGGAGACGACGCCGGAGCCGACGGTGCGGCCGCCTTCG
>NZ_CEYADA010000019.1:0-37945 GCF_982780845.1 Thalassococcus sp. | reverse complement strand
CGCCGGTGAGGGGGCTTTTACGTAACACCACAAATACCCGCAAGTGGAAAATTCAAAAAAACGCCCCTTTTTTCAAAAAAACTGAATTTACCCATGTTTTCAATGGGTTATTTTTTGAAAATTTCAAAGGAAGCCGCTTTGGCGCAATTTTCGCAAATCGAGTTCGCGTCTCAGATGGCGGGATTTCTGCGAGACTTGTGGATACCCACAGGGTTACCCACAATTTGTAGGGATCAGACTGTGAATCGGACCGGAATCGCAGCGACTCGTCAGATGCGATTCATCCGATTCAGGCAGCGACTCGTCGTTTTTTCGGAAGGCGCAGTGCTAAGAGAGCCAAAATCACCGCCAGATACAGGATGGGTTCCAGCTGAAACCCCTTCACCAGCATCAGGAAGTGAACGGCCCCCAGCAGCACCACCATATACGTCAGCTTGTGCAGCTGCCGCCATTTCGGACCCAGCATGCGGATCGAGCGGTTGTTCGATGTCACCGCCAGCGGAACCATAAGAATGAAACCGACCATCCCGATCGTAATGTAAGGACGCTTTAGAATGTCGGCCCAGATCTGGCTGACAATCTGGACGTCCAGAACCAACCACACCAGCAGATGGGCAGAGACATAGAAGAAGGCCATCAAACCGATGGCGCGGCGGAACTTGATCAGGTTGATACCCAGATGAGTCCGCAGCGGCGTAATCGCCAATCCCGCAACCAGCAGCTTTAGCGCCAGTTCGCCGTATTCATGTTCCAGCGCTTTGATCGGTTCGACGCCCAAACCGCCGGTGGCCCCCAGATAGAAGAACCAAGGCGCTGGAATGAGTAGCAGCACGTAGACAACCCAGTTCGGGATTTTCCGTGCCCAGTGATTGATGTGCTGCTGAATCATACCTGCGTCTTCTTACAGTCGTGGGTTAGTAGAACTTGGTCAGGTCCATGCCCTCATAAAGGCTGGCGACCTCTTCTTCGTAACCGTTGAACATCAGCGTCGGGATACGCGGCGAAAACAGACCGCCGCCGACACGGCGTTCGGACGCCTGCGACCAGCGCGGATGATCCACGGTCGGGTTCACGTTACTATAGAAGCCGTACTCTTTACCGTTCGCTTTATTCCAGCTTGTCGGCGGTTCGTCTTCTGTCAGGGTGATCCGGACAATCGACTTGATGGATTTGAAGCCGTACTTCCACGGCACAACCAGACGCATTGGCGCGCCGTTCTGGTTGGGGATCGGTTTTCCATAGATACCCGTCGCCATAATCGTCAGCGGATGCATCGCTTCGTCCAGGCGCAGACCTTCGACATAGGGCCAGTCCAGAACGTTGCGCGCGACGCCCGGCATTTCATCGGGGCGCACAGCGGTTTCGAAGGCCACGTATTTCGCGCCACTCTGGACACCTGCCATATTCAGCAGATCAGCCAGTTCAAAGCCGTTCCAAGGAATGACCATCGACCATGCCTCGACACAGCGGAAACGGTAGATGCGTTCCTCGGTTGTCATGGCGGACATGATATCAGACATCGCGTAGCTGCCCGGATTGTCGACAAGGCCGTCGATTTCAACAGACCACGGGTCGGTCGTCAGGCTTCCTGCATACTTTGCCGGGTCACCCTTACCCGTCCCGAACTCATAGAAGTTATTATAGGTGGTGATCTCTTCCCACGTGTTAGGCTCCAACCCCTCGGCAGCAGATGCCGATTGGCCAAGCCCCGCTGCGATGCCACCGGCCGCCATGCCCGCAATGATTTGCCGGCGGTTCAGAAAGGCCGCTTCGGGCGTCACATCATCCCAAGTCAGATTGTTCTTCCAGCGGTGGGCCATCGCGCATCACTCCTTTGCGTTCGGTCTTGGGAGTTAACTTGGCACATGCCGCAGTAAAAAGAAGGGGCCTCACAGCCTTGTTCAAAACTGTAACGAACGGCGTCGGCGCTCACGGAAAGCTGACGGATTTTCACATGGAATTCACTTGAAGGCGAAAACGGCGCGGGCTTAGTCGCGCTTTGGTAATTTCCAGTCCGCCCCACGGATTTTTGAGCATGAACCAAAGCGCCGCCGCGTTCGTAGTCAGCGACGATACCAATTCCGGTATCCGCAACCATTAAAGGACTAACCATGTTTCGTAGAACTTTCCTAAGCGTTGGCGCAGCCGCCCTGATGGCAACTCAGGCTTTCGCCGGTGGACACTCTGCAACAAAAACCATTTTGGAAACCGCGGTCGAGGCAGGCAACTTCACAACACTTGCTGCCGCAGTCGAAGCAGTCGGTCTGACCGAAACACTCAGCGGCGAAGGCCCGTTCACAGTCTTTGCCCCGACAGACGACGCGTTCGCGGCCCTGCCTGAAGGCACGGTTGAAACATTGCTGAAGCCCGAAAACAAAGATCAGCTGGTGTCGATCCTGACGTACCACGTGGTCGCGGGGAAAGTGATGTCCGGCGATCTGTCGAACGGCATGGAAGCCGCGACAGTCGAGGGCAGCAACATCACGATCGTGACCGAAGGTGGCGTCATGGTGAACGATGCCACAGTTACGACTGCGGACATCGAGGCATCCAACGGCGTGATCCACGTCATCGACAAGGTGATCATGCCGCCGATGTAAGTGGCACACCCCATCAAGGAACGCGGGGCGCATTTTGGGGCGCCCCGCGTCAGTTCAGGAAAAGGATGGGTCTGAAAATCAGACAGGAGCCCGCAGAATAATTGCGGCCAGCAGCGCCATAACGCTTACACTGAAAAGAGCCATGACCCATGTGTACCGCCGGTTAAACAAGGGGGTCTCTTCCCGGCAGACGTCACAATGAATTGCGCCAAATTTCAGATGCGCGGTGCAGGCACCGCACGAATAAAGTTGGATAACCATGAATCAAATGTTCTTGCGCCAGTCGTTCTTACAGAGCGACGAGTGTACACATTTCGAATTAACGATCTGTGAGTTTTGGCACAAAGCGCGCCCGAACTGGAAAGATGCATAGGAATATGGGGTGGGTCCGACCGCCCAGAAAACCCGGGCGGCCATTCCCCATGCGCGATCCGGGTAGGAGTAGAACCGCGCAAATCGCTCCGATGCCGTGGGCTTCGGAACAAACGGATGGCTCCTTTAATTCAGCAATCAGAAGAATGCCAGAACAGAGTCGAAAGTTTACCGGTCAACTTTCGTCACAAAGAAAAACCCGCCGAAATCCGGCGGGTCTCTTTATTTAGTGGACGACTGCATCGTCGGGCCGTGGCCTGTTGGATGAGGCAACACGATCCCCGATGATCAGACCATCGGCACCTGCCCCGACAACGACCACTTCGCCGTCTTTGATGTCACCAGCCAAAAGCATCTCGGCCAGCGGATCCTGCAAGCTGCGCTGGATCACCCGCTTCAGCGGACGCGCACCGAACACCGGATCATAACCTTCTTCGGCCAGCCAGCTTTTCGCAGCATCGTCCAGCTCAAGCCGGATTTTGCGGGCGGCAAGCCGTTTCAGCAGACGCGCCAGCTGGATATCGACGATACCATCCATGTTCTCGCGCTTGAGGCGGTCGAAGATGATGGTTTCATCCAGACGGTTCAGGAACTCGGGGCGGAAGTGCGCCCGCACCGCGTCCATCACATCCTGCTTGGCCTTGGCCGAATCCGACCCTTCGGGCAACTGGCTTAGCGCCTGCGACCCAAGGTTCGACGTCAGAACGATCAGCGTCTGTTTGAAGTCCACGGTACGGCCCTGACCATCGGTCAGAACACCGTCATCCAGAACCTGCAACAACACGTTGAACACATCCGGATGCGCCTTTTCGACTTCGTCGAACAGCACAACCTGATACGGGCGCCGACGAACAGCTTCGGTCAGAACACCGCCTTCGTCGTAACCAACGTATCCCGGAGGCGCACCGATCAGACGGGCGACGGCATGTTTCTCCATGAACTCGGACATGTCGATCCGAACCATGGCATTGTCGTCGTCGAACAGGAACTCGGCCACAGCCTTGGTCAGTTCGGTCTTACCCACACCAGTCGGCCCGAGGAACAGGAACGAACCCAACGGACGGTTTTCATCGTTCAGACCCGCACGGGCACGGCGCACGGCATTTGCCACGGCGCGAACCGCCTGATCCTGGCCGATGACACGGCCATGCAGCGCATCTTCCATCCGCAGCAGTTTGTCCCGCTCACCTTCCAGCATCTTGGACGTCGGAATACCGGTCCAGCGTTCAACCACCTGCGCGATCTGTTCAGGGCGCACGGCCTCTTCGACCATGACGTCCTCTTCGGCGCCTTCGGCATCGGCCAGCTGTTTTTCCAGACCCGGGATGATGCCGTAAGACAATTCACCCGCACGGCCCAGATCACCCTGACGCTTGGCGATCTCAAGATCAGCACGCGCTTGGTCGAGCTGTTCCTTGATATCCCGTGCCGAGGCCAGCTTGTCGCGTTCGGCTTGCCACTTGGCAGTCATCTCAGCCGATTGCTGTTGCTGCTCGGCCAGTTCGCGTTCCAGATTTTCCAGACGATCCTTAGACGCTGCATCATCTTCTTTCTTCAAAGCCTCGGCTTCGATCTGAAGCTGAAGGATCTGACGATCAAGCTGGTCCAGCTCTTCCGGCTTGGAATCCACTTCCATCCGCAGACGCGAAGCCGCTTCGTCCATCAGGTCGATGGCTTTGTCCGGCAGGAAACGGTCTGTGATATAGCGGTGCGACAACTGCGCCGCCGCCACAAGCGCCGAGTCAGAGATGCGAACACCGTGGTGGAGTTCATACTTCTCTTTAATACCGCGCAGAATGCTGACGGTATCTTCGACTGTCGGCTCTTGCACCACGATCGGCTGGAAACGGCGGGCAAGCGCGGGGTCTTTTTCCACGTGCTTGCGGTATTCGTCCAACGTCGTCGCACCAACGCAGTGCAATTCACCCCGCGCCAAGGCAGGCTTCAACAGGTTGGACGCATCCATCGCGCCGTCGGATTTACCGGCACCGATCAAGGTGTGCATCTCGTCGATGAACAGGATGATTTCGCCAGCAGCCGCTTCGATTTCCTTCAGGATGGATTTCAGGCGTTCCTCGAATTCACCGCGGTATTTCGCACCGGCGATCAAGGCACCCATATCCAGCGCCATCAGGCGTTTGTTGCGCAGCGATTCAGGCACGTCGCCGTTCACGATCCGCAGGGCCAGACCCTCGGCAATCGCGGTTTTACCCACGCCCGGTTCACCAATCAGAACAGGGTTGTTCTTGGTCCGGCGCGACAGCACCTGCATCGAACGGCGAATTTCTTCGTCACGTCCGATGATCGGGTCAATCTTACCCTGCTCGGCTGCTTCGGTCAGATCGCGCGCATATTTAGCAAGGGCGTCATAGCCCTCTTCCGCGTTGGCGCTGTCTGCCTTGCGGCCTTTGCGAATGTCGTTGATCGCTTCGTTCAGCTTTTGCGCTGTAATGGCACCGCCCTCAAGCGCGTCTTTCGCGCCAGAGCGCACCATCGCCAACGCCATAAGAATGCGTTCGGCGGGCACAAAGCTGTCACCTGCTTTGGTCGCGATCTTTTCGGCCTCATCCAGAACGCGGCCCGTTGCCGAATCCAGATAGACCTGACCTGCGTCGCCCGTCACCTTGGGCACCTTGCCCAGCGCGGTTTCGTTTGCTGTACGCACACGATCCGGCGCGCCACCGGCGCGGGTGATCAGATTGGACGCCAGGCCCTGATCGTCGTCTAGCAGTGCTTTAAGAATGTGTTCGGGAACAATCCGCTGATGGCTTTCCCGCATGGCAATGGTCTGAGCGGCCTGAATAAAGCCGCGCGACCGCTCCGTGAACTTCTCTAAGTTCATCGCTGTCTCCTTTTCCAAGCGCCCCTGTTTCCGGATGCCCACCACTGCGGCACATCCCCCTTTCGGGGCCTCGAGATTAAGATGGGGAGCCAAACCGACCGATGCAAGATTGCAACAGGTAAAATTAGTAGCATTTTCTCCGAGAGAGAGATTGATTCACGTCAAAGAGGCTACGCAAAGTTTTCGCGGCGTGAATTTTCGAGATGTCCCGCCCAACTTTAACTTGGAGCAAAAAAGAATTGCGAGATTTCAATCGCTTAAAATTTTTTCGCTGGCCAGAATATACAGGTACTGGACTCAACAACAGGGCTGCCCGTAATTTTGGTGCAAGCGCTACATATGGTGCCCATCGTGCCGCTGCCAATCAGATAAGGTAGCTTCAAAATTCTGGCTAATGCTCAATCGAGTTTTAGTGAAGAGCCCCGGCCCCAACGCATTTCGCCTTCACACAAATCGCGTTGGGACCGGATCCGTGTCCTTTGAGGAGAACCCAATGGACAACATTCGAGAGCGGTATCGAAACCGCAAGTTTTTCATCAGCATTGGTGGAGACAAAGTTTTTTACGAAAGTAAGAAGCGCACAAAACCTACAGGGTTACGACATAGCCCTGACAGAAAGCAGTTAATGCTACCTGGATTTGACGACTCTTCCGATTCGTAATTTCCCCTTTCCAACAAGCATGTGGGCGGTTTTTAATTGCCCGCATGGCAAGACGCTGATGGCATCAGATAGTACAAATAAATTAAACTCCGTAGCTCAATTTGCAACAACAATGTTGCAAAGCGGAAAGCATTGAACACGACATTTTGCAGCGTCTGCATTTGCTGCATGCTCGTATGCTTCTCGACTTCACACGAAACCTGCGCTAGCGACATCGCCGACCCCGTCACCAGCCAAGAAAAGGAATGCCCATGTCCGATGATCGCCTCATCGTAGCCCTTGATGTGCCCAACGCCCTTGCCGGTCTGAATCTGGCAGGAGAGATCGGGGATGCCGTTTCTTTCTATAAAATTGGTCTGGGCATGCTGACAGGTGGTGGCCTCGCCTTGGCGAACGAGCTGAAGCAGGATCACGGCAAGCGTATCTTTCTGGACATGAAGCTGTTCGATATCGGCGCAACAGTCGAGGCAGCTGTACGTGGTCTGGCGCAGTTCGATCTGGATTTCCTGACGGTTCACGGTGACCCCCATGTCGTCCGCGCTGCCAAAGAAGGTGCGGCAGGCAGCAACATGAAAATTCTGGCGGTGACGATCCTGACCTCTCTGGACCGTAAGGATCTGGATGACGGGCTGATCATTCCGGGTGATGTGGCCGATCTGGTGGAAACCCGCGCGGCCCGCGCGCTTGAGGCTGGTGCCGATGGTGTCATCGCCTCGCCGCAAGAATCCGCCCGTATCCGCGCACTGTCGGAAGCTGAAGGCAAACTGATCGTCACACCGGGCGTCCGCCCTGTAGGTGCCGACCTTGGCGACCAGAAACGCGTGACCACCCCGCGTCAGGCGATCCACAACGGATCGGACCACATCGTCGTGGGTCGCCCGATCTGGAAAGCCGCCGATCCGCGGAAAGCTGCACAAGAAATCGTGAATTCGCTGTCTTCTTGAAACTTATCCACAGGGTTCCGAGTTAACTCATCATAAGGCTTTTGCCAGAGGTGAGTTATGACAGTTGTTAAGACACAGATCAGCGACGTGACCTATAATGCCGCCGAACAGGCGTTCGAGGCGATGGTCACGTTCCATACAGGAACCGGCATTACCCGTGTCCCGAGCCGTCTCAAAGCGTCGCTCGACACCGACTTCGAAGCCGCAACCAAAGGGTTGATGGCCGCCGCACGGGAAAACCTGAACCGTCGTGATGCGCTGATGTCGCGTATTGTAGAAACCGGCATCCGGTCCAGTCGCGCGGGCGAGCGTAAACTGACAGGCATTCAGCGCTGGTTCGGCCAGTTTCTCGGTCAAGCCGCGTAACGGTTACGCCATCGATATCGTACTGGGCACGCCGGCCAGATAGTCGGCGACCAGCCCCTGAAAATGCGGAATGGCATCGTGGCGCGCCAGAAAATCATGGGGCGCCATCAGGGCCCATCCCGCGCCCTCCCCACCGAATTTAATCAGATGTTCGGCCTGCGCATCCAGATGCGCGGCAAAAAACCAGCTTGTGCCAGTCGGGCTCACACGCCGTCTGTTCCAGCAGATTAAGTCGTGACCAACCGTTAGCCCAACCTCTTCCCGCGTCTCACGCAGGGCGCAGTCCAGTGGCCCCTCTGTGCCCTCACGTCCGCCACCAGGAAAATCCAGATGGCCGGGCCACGAAATCCCCGGCGTGTGGTCGCGCTCTAGCACAAGCAACCGGTCGCCAATGAACAGGATCAGCTTCGCACCGTGGAACGGCTCTGATATATCAAGGGTCATTCCGGTTCGCGCCTTCTTGCTGATCCGCCCCTTTTCGTAGCACCTGCCAAGCACCCCGACCATGCCCGCCCTTTGCCGCAACTGCCTGACCCAGTTTGACACCGGCACACGATGTCCGGAATGCGCCAGCCCCCGCGTGCTGTCGCACCCCGAACTGTGGGACCTGTCGATCGCGCATATGGATTGCGACGCCTTCTATGCCTCGGTCGAAAAGCGCGACAATCCGGAACTGGCGGACAAACCCGTGATCATCGGCGGCGGGCGGCGCGGCGTGGTGTCGACCGCGTGTTATGTGGCCCGCATCCGGGGCGTCCGATCCGCCATGCCGATGTTCAAGGCCTTGGCGCTATGCCCCGATGCGGTGGTCATCAAACCGCGCATGCAGGTTTATTCCGAAGTCAGCCAGTTGATCCGCGAGAAGATGCGCGCGTTGACGCCGTCGGTGGAACCCCTGTCACTGGACGAAGCGTTCATGGACCTGACCGGCACCACCCGGCTGCATGGCGCGCCGCCTGCCGTGATGCTGGCAAAGCTGGTGAAAGAGATGAAGGACGAACTGGGGATCACCGGATCAATCGGCCTGTCCCACAACAAGTTTCTGGCCAAGATCGCGTCCGATCTGGATAAGCCACGCGGCTTTGCCATCATCGGTAAGGCAGAAACCGCAGACTTCCTGCGCCCGAAACCTGTGCGCCTGATCTGGGGTGTGGGGCAGTCTACCCAGCAAAGCTTAGAACGCGCAGGCATTCGCACGTTTGAAGACCTGCTGCGCTGGGATCAAACCGATCTTCATGCGCGCTTCGGGTCTATGGGCGAGCGGCTTTGGCATCTGGCGCGCGGGTTGGATCACCGCCGCGTTTCGGCCAATGCCCCGATGAAATCGATCTCGAACGAGACGACTTTTAACGAAGACACCGGCAACCCCGAAATTCTGGACGGCCACCTGTGGCGCATGTCTGAAAAGGTCGCGGACCGCGCCAAGGCCAAGGATATGGCGGGTCGCGTTGTGACGCTCAAACTAAAACGCGCGAACTTTTCACTGATCACCAAACGCGTGTCGCTGCGCGATGCGACCCAGACAGCCGACCGCATCTACCGCACGGCGCGTGACCTGTTCGATCAGGTGGGCAACGAAGGCCCATATCGTTTGCTGGGGGTTGGTATCTCGGACCTTTGCGCCGCCGATCAGGCCGACCGTGCGCATGACCTGCTGGACCCCGACGCAGGCAAACGGACCGAGGCCGAACGCGCGACCGACAAAATCCGTGCACGCTTTGGCCCCGACGCGATCCTGAAGGGCCGCGCCCTTCGATAGGTCAGGAAAACAGTCGGTAGTACGCCCAATCCGGTAGGAACTGGGACAAGCGGAACAACCACGAAAACGGGCGCGGGAAGGCGCGTGAGAATTTGTCGTTGCCCATATGTTCGAAAACGATCTGCGCCGCGTCTTCGGGCTCCATAATGAAGGGCATCGGGAAATCATTCTTTTCCGTCAGGCGCGTTTTCACAAAACCGGGGTTGACCAGTTGGACCTTCACACCGGTTTTCCGCAGGTCGCAATACAGGCATTCCGCCATCGCCATGACGCCTGATTTCGACGCTGTATAAGCCACCGATCCAGGCAAGCCGCGATATCCTGTAAGGGAACCGGTGATCACGATGTGCCCGCGATCACGCGCCACAAAGTCAGGCAGAACAGCACCGACAACGCGCATCGCGCCGGTGAAATTCACATCAGCCATGGTTTCGGCCTGATCAAAGTCCCACTCATCCGCGCCGAATGGCCAATAAACACCTGCAAGGAAAACAACGCCATCTAGATGGCCCAACTCTTTGTAAGCCGTTTGAACGGCATCACTGTCCTGCACGTCCAAAGGCACCACATCCGATGGCGCAGGCAGGCGGTCAGACAGCTCTTTCAGCTTGTCTTCGCTTCGCGCACTCAAAACCAGTTCGACACCGGCACGGCTTAGCTTTTCGGCCACGGCAGCGCCCAGCCCGTCGCTCGCGCCGACGATCCAATACCGTTTTCCAACCCAGTTTTTCATGTCGCAGGCTCTTTCCGGATTGTGGCAACCAGCTCGGCGACTTTGACGCCGAATTTACGAAACTGGCTGCGGTTCATGATCGTGCCGTTGTGGGTCAGATACATCCAGTCGGTCACGTTCAGCAGGTATCCCCCCGCATCCTTGGGAAGACGTAACCGATAGGCCAATTGCACCGCGCCGCCGCAAACGGTTCCGCTCCCGCCACCTTCGACATCATCGGCACTGGCGGAAAACGATCCGTCTTCTTTCAGATCCAGTTCCCACACACGGTCTTGGGTTTCACCACTGTCATAGCGAAAGGATTCGCGCATCACACCGTGGTTGCCTGTCCATTCGACGTCGAACTTGGCGACAAAACGCGACACGACACGCCCCGTTGGGCCGTAAATGATGCCTTCACACAGCATCGGTCCGTTCAGACAAGTTTTCAGATCGAAGTCGGTCGCATCGTCGGAATAATCGTCGGGCGCTTGCCCTCGGAAGCTTAGAAAGCGATCACGCAATACGGCCAAAATCAAGAAGAACACCAGACCGAACAAAGCGCCGATCACCCAAGACATCCAATTAATCCTCTTTCAATTCCGTCTTCCAAAACACAGCTAGGGCAATCAGCTTTAATGCACAGGGTAAAACTGCATAAAGAAGCGATAAAACCAACAACGCCTCGGGGCTGTTGTTCTCTCCGCTCTTAAAGCCCGAGGCATCTAGCGTTGGCAACAGAACAACAGCGGCAAACGCCAGCGTGAACTTGGAAACGAAGCCCCAAAGCGAAAAGCCTTCTGATGCGTTGGGTGAAATCTGGGACATGCGTCGGGCGAAAATCGCGGGCAGCAGGGTCATATCCGCACCCAGGGCCGCGCCCGATCCGATGCAAATCGCCGCGAATGCCCATGTGTCCCCTGTGCCAAGCCAGAAGGCAAAGCTGAAAGACACGATCGACAGCAGCATCGCGTAGATCAATGCGCGTTTCGCTCCGACACGTTCGGCAAAGCTACCCCAAACAGGTGCGGCTGCCGCGGCCGAGACGAAGAACAACAACAAAAGCGGCCCTTCCGCACCGGGCGCACCCAGTCGAGCATCGACAAAGAACAAAAACAGCGTCGAGGATACAGCCACAGGGGCCGCGTTGACCAAGGCCACAAACAGCAAACGGCGCGAGGTCGCATCGCGAAGAACTGGGGCGAACCCTGCGCCCTCGGCGCGTTTGTCCCCTGTCCATTCGCGCCGCATCATGGCCCAAGCCACCACGCAAAGCGCCGCAAATGCGACAGAGAAGACCGCAAAGGCAGGCAACCCCATGGCGGCCAGGACCGTTGGCATGACCGAGGCCACACAAACCCCAACCAACCCGCCGGTTTCGCGCCAACGGGCCAAACGAACATGACCGGTGTCGCCCAAAGCGCCGGCGCGCGCCACGCCTTGGGAATAGAAACAGATCGTCAGGTATGAGAACGCCGAAAACACCGCTGTCAGTGTGATCGCGAACCAGAAAACCGGCGGGCCTATTGGCGAAATCGCGAACAATCCGATCATTCCAGCGGACATGACCGCCAGCGCGACAGCAACGGACACCCCACGATACCGCCTGACAGCTTCCGACAATTTGCCCAGCAGTGGGTCCTGCACAACGTCGAACAGCCGAAGCGCGAACAGAACCGTTCCAAGCGAAGCCAACGATACCGCGTATTCATCGGCGTAGAATTTCGGTGCGTGGATATAGATCGGCAATCCGGCAGACGACAGCACAGCGGCAAACACGGCAAAGCCCCAAAGCCGCTCGGTCTTTTGGGTCACGAACTGACCTCGGACTTCGGCGGTTCGGGGCGATTGCGATACTTTGCGCCCTTCCACCACAGAACAAGCGCCTGCCAATGGATAAGCGCCATCACGCGGCGCGCGGCAAACGGGCGGCGGATCAGCGACGTTACAACATCACGATTGCGCAGTTTGCGGCGGGGGCCGGTCAGCGTCGCGATGACACCGCCGTTGCTGTGCATGAAATCGATCCAGATGCCGACACGATCCTCGCGGATATCGAAACGGAACTCATATTCGCCATCAATCGGCTGGAACGGCGAGACGTGGAATATCTTGCGGGCTACAATCCTGTCATCGGGTTTAATCTCGGATTGGTCCGGTTTAACAGCCAGATAGGAATGGCGGTCTTTGAAGGTGTTCGTGACCTCGGCAATGACCGCAATCAGTCGATTTTCGCGGTCATGCGCCAGCCAAAAGCTGACCGGATTAAACACATAGCCCAGCGCCCGTGGCTGCGCCAAAAGAAGCAGCGCACCGTCGGCGCGGATCTGATGGCGCTGAAGCACATCGCGCGCCCAAGAAGCGCCGCCGCCCTGACCGGGCACGCCGCCATGATCGCGGTCACGCACCGAAAACAGGTTGCCCCTGTTCAGGGAAAACAACGTGGGCGTCTCATCCGTCTTTTCCGCATCGAACATCACGAAATCCACAGAGTACCGGAACGCATTGCTGATTGCGCCCTTTCGTCCGTGGAACGTGTGCCCCGATATGAAATCGACATGTGTCATGCAGCCTGCACCATACGTGTTTTTTCAAGAATCGCCTGAGCCACGTCAAAGGCGCTGCCCAACCCGTCTTCGTGGAAACCGTTTTTCATCCATGCCCCACAGAACCACGTGTTGTTGGTTCCGTTAAAGTCCCGCACATGACCCTGTGCTTCCAAAGCACCCAGATCGTATACCGGATGGCGCAGGGTGGTTTCGTCGTAGATCAGCTCTTCGCGGATCGGACGTTTGGAGTTCAACGTCACAAACAGCGGATCGCTTTCCGGGATCGGCTGAAGGCAGTTCATCCAGTAGGTCAGATCAATCACACCATTCGCCGACATCTCGGCCTCGGTGTAGTTCCACGCCGACCAGCAAACGCGCCGCTTGGGCATGATCGCCTCATCTGCATGAAGGACAACACGGTTCGGCTGGTATTTGATCGCGCCCAGCGCCTTTGCTTCGGTTTCCGACGGATCGCTGAGCAGGCGCAGGCTGTCGTCAGAATGCGTCGCCATGACGACCTCATCAAAATGCTGCCAGTCGCCATTCTGTAACCGGATGTCGACGCCCAGTTCAGTGCGGCGAATACCCGCGACCGGAGCGGACAGGCGAACATCGACGCCCTGTGCCTTCAACTCGGCCTCAAGCCGTTTGACATATTCAACAGAACCACCGTCGACAGTGTACCACTGGTGCTGACCCGTGTGATGCAAAAGTGCGTGGTTTTCGAAGAACTGGATCATCGCCCACGCCGGAAAATCCATGATCTTTTCGACAGGAGTCGACCAGATCGCACCGGACAGCGGCAGTAGGTAATAATCGCGGAACCAGTCACCCAGCCCCATATTTTCCAGAAAATCGCCAATGCTCTGGCGGCGGTCGTTGGCCTGATCCAGCGCGTTCGCGTTGAACTTCATAACATCCCGCAACATGCCGATGAACCTAGGGTTCAACAGGTTCCGCTTCTGGGCAAAAATCGCGCTGAAATCGCGCAGACCGTATTCCAGGTGACCGCCCCGCAAACTGGCGGCAAAGCTCATGTTCGATTTCACGACAGGCACGTCCAGACGGTCGAACAGCTTGGCCAGATGCGGATAGTTCGCATAGTTGAAAACGATGAAACCGGTGTCGACAGGTTGGTCGCCATTTCTGCCTGCAACGATGGTCCGCGCATGTCCGCCAAGACGGCCCTCAGCCTCGATCAAGGTGACGTTGTGATCGTCCGCAAGAAAATGCGCGGCTCCCATTCCGGAAATACCCCCGCCAATGACAGCAATGGATTTGCGGGGTGTGTTGTGGGCTTCAAATGGCATTCGTACTCAACCTGTTCGTTTCACGACGTTATAGCGCTTACGGCTGTCAAATCCCTTTGGATGAAAAAGAATTTCTTTTTATGCAAAAAATGATCCAGCAGGCGGCGCCCGCCGTAACACCTTCATGTTTCGGATCGATCACGATACAGATGGTTGTACTGCACCCGCTGCTGCGGTGTGCTGCCCTGCGCCCGCAAAGGCCAAAAGGACAGTCGTCGACGTGAAAGAGGACAACCACGGTTACTGGATCGACCAGATGCGTCGTATCAGTGAGAACCGCGATGAAGACGCCTTCGTTGCGCTGTTCCAGCATTTTGCGCCGCGGATGAAATCGTTCCTCATGCGATCCGGATCAGACAACGCACTGGCCGAAGAGATCGTGCAGGATGTGATGACAACCGTCTGGCGCAAAGCCCATCTGTTCAATCCCACCCGCGCCAGTGTGTCGACGTGGATCTACACCATCGCGCGGAACCGCCGCGTGGATCTGATCCGTCGTCAAAAACGGCCCGAGCCCGAGGATCTGCCTTGGGGTCCGGAACAGGAACCTGACCAGACCGATGTGATTGGTCTGCAGCAAGAAAGCGAACAACTGGGTGCGGCTTTGTCCGCGCTCCCCGAGAAACAAAGAATACTGATCGAAAAGGCCTATTTTGGCGATCTGTCACACGGAGAGATTGCCGCAGAAACAGGCCTGCCATTGGGCACGATCAAATCCAGAATACGGCTTGCGCTGGATCGCCTGCGCCACGCCATGAGTTGAACGAGGCACTGCCATGATCAAACACCATCTGACCGAGGACCTCTTGATGGCCTACTCTGCGGGGGCGCTGTCCGAAGCGTTCAGCCTGGCCGTTGCCACGCACATATCGCTTTGTGACGAATGCCGCGCAGCTGCCGAAAGCTACGACGCCGTGGGCGGTGCTGTCATGGTCAGCACGGATGCATCACCTGTGTCTGATTCCTGCCTGTCGAATACCTTGGCGGCGATCCGCGAAGCAGATGTCGAGGCACCAACGCCACGCCTGAAAGACGCCGTTCTGCCCAGCCCGTTGGCGGAATACGTCGGCGGTGGTCTGGATAAGATCAAATGGAAGTCCGCCGGCATGGGCGTGAAGCAGGCCGTTTTGGCGACCAATGACGACGCGGTGGCGCGGCTTCTGTATATTCCCGCTGGTACGGCTGTGCCGGATCACGGCCACGGCGGACTGGAACTGACGTGCGTGCTTCAGGGCGCGTTCCGCGACGAAGACATGCGCTTTGCCCGTGGCGATATCGAGGTCGCCACCGAAGAGGTCGACCACACACCAATCGCCGATATTTCCGAAGACTGCATCTGCCTTGCGGTGACAGACGCACCGCTGAAATTCAAAGGCTGGCTGCCGCGACTGGCGCAGCCGTTCTTGGGCATCTGACCCAAGTCATCAATACACAAACAAAAACGGGGCGCGCCGACCGGCACGCCCCGTTTTTTTGCGTATCTAAGCGCGACTTATGCCAGCGCCAGATCAACCGCGGATTCGCGACCGTTGCGGCCAGCTTCGATTTCGAAGGTCACAGCCTGACCGTCTTGCAGATCACGGATGCCTGCGCGTTCCAGAGCTGTGATGTGTACGAATACGTCCTTCGCGCCACCTTCGGGTGCGATAAAGCCGTAGCCTTTAGTTGTGTTGAACCATTTCACGGTGCCCTTAGCCATCGTGTCATTCCTTTTCATAAATACTGCCCACGGAATGTGGCAGTCCGGCTTGTCAGATCGATAGGCAGCTGACAACGGTAAAGGAAGCAGGATGCGGGTCGGTATAACGTAGCGGGTTTCTACTTAGTGATTTTTACCAAAAAAGCAAGAATATTCGCGTGTATCCTTAGATCGCCAGACACGCAAAAGGCCCCACATCGGGGGCCTTTTATTTCGTTTATTAACAACGCTGTCCCGCGTTAGTGCCGCTTTTTCGGCGGGATCAGGTCGGTGATCGTGCCTTCGAACATCTCGGCTGCAAAGTTCACCGTCTCCGACAGAGTCGGGTGCGGGTGAATCGTGTGGCCAAGGTCCACGGCGTCTGCGCCCATCTCGATCGCCAGCGCCACTTCTGCGATCAGATCGCCTGCGTTGGTACCAACAATTGCCGCGCCAACAACGCGTTGATCATCGGGATTGAACAGCAGTTTTGTGATGCCCTCGGAACGGCCGTTCGACAGGCTTTTGCCCGACGCAGCCCACGGGAAGACACCCTTTTCAACCTTGATGCCCTGCGCCTTGGCCTGTGTTTCTGTCAGGCCCACCCATGCGACCTCGGGGTCTGTGTAGGCAACGGATGGAATCACCATCGCGTCAAAGGCACGCTTTTCGCCAGAGGCGACTTCGGCAGCAACCTTACCTTCGTGAACGGCCTTGTGCGCCAGCATCGGCTGACCCACGACATCACCGATCGCAAAGATGTGCGACACGCCAGTGCGCTGCTGGTTGTCCACGGCGATAAAGCCACGGTCATCCACAGCCACACCTGCATTTGCAGCATCAATCAGCTTGCCATTCGGCTTACGGCCCACGGCGACCAGAACCTTGTCGAAGGTGTCGCTAAAGCTTTTGCCGGTGTCATCTTCGAACGTCACCTTCAGGCCTTCGTCCAGCGCCTCGACGGCGGTAACTTTGGTCTTCAGAAAGATGTTTTCGTAACGCCCTTTGATGCGCTGCATCAGAGGTTTGACGATATCCTTGTCAGCGCCCGGAATGATCTGGTCCATCAGTTCGACGACCGTCACCTTCGAGCCCAGCGCATCGTAAACGCAGGCCATTTCCAAACCGATGATGCCACCGCCCAGAACCAGCATCCGGCCAGGGATGTCTTTCAGTTCCAGCGCGCCAGTGGAATCGATCACGCGCGGATCATCGTGCGGGATGAACGGCAGCGCGACGGGTTCAGAACCCGCTGCAATGATGCACTGGTCAAAGGACACGTTGGTCGTGCCATCGGCACCCTCAACCGCAATCATGTTCGGTCCGGTGAACTTACCGTAACCTTTGACAACCTTCACCTTCCGGCCTTTCGCAAGGCCATCCAGACCGCCCGTCAGTTTCCCAACGACCGAGTCCTTGAAAGCGCGCAGTTCGTCCAGATCAATCTCGGGCTTGGCGAATGTCACACCGTGGGCCGACATTTCCTCGGCTTCGGTGATCACCTTGGCCACGTGCAGCAACGCCTTGGACGGGATACAGCCGACGTTCAGGCAGACACCGCCAAGCGAATTGTTGGCTTCGATAAGGACAACATTCTTGCCAAGATCGGCCGCGCGGAACGCAGCCGTGTAGCCGCCGGGGCCAGAGCCCAGAACGACAACCTCACCATGAACGTCACCTTTGCCGGTGGCTGTGCCAGCGGCTTCGACAGCCTTCGGCGCCTCAGTCTTGGGGGCCTCTTTCGGTGCTTCCGCAGGCGCGTCTTCTGCGCCTTCCAGAACAATGATCACGTCGCCTTGGCTGACTTTGTCGCCTTCGCTGACCTTGATCTCGGCAACCTTACCAGCGGCGGGCGACGGCACTTCCATCGTTGCCTTGTCGCTTTCCAGTTCCAGAAGCGGGTCTTCTTCGGCCACGGTATCGCCCACGCTGACCAGAATGGTCACAACGGGTACGTCCTTGAAATCACCGATATCGGGTACTTTGACTTCCATCGGTTCAGCCCCCTTACAGCATCAACCGGCGCGCATCGGCCAGCAGGTATTTCAGGTGGGCTGCGAAACGGGCCGCCAGTGCGCCGTCGATTGCACGGTGATCATAAGACAGCGACATCGGCAGCATGTTGCGCGGCACGAACTGTTCGCCATCCCAAACCGGCGCCATTTTGGACCGTGTCAGACCAAGGATCGCGACCTCGGGTGCGTTGACGATGGGGGTAAAGCTGGTGCCACCGATGCCGCCCAAGGACGAAATCGTAAAGGTCGCGCCCTGCATCTGGTCGCCTTTCAGCTTACCATCGCGGGCAGCGGCGGACAGTTCACCCAGTTCCTTGGAAATCTCGACGATGCCTTTGCGATCCGCATCCTTGATGACAGGAACAACCAGACCGTTGGGCGTGTCAGCCGCAAAGCCGATGTTGTAGTAGCTTTTCTTGATCAGCTTGTCGCCATCAGGGTGGATGGACGAGTTGAATTCCCAGTGCTTTTTCAGCGCGGAAACCGATGCTTTGATCACGAAGGACAGCAGGGTCACGCGGTAACCTTCGGCCTTGGCTTCGGTGTCCAGCTCCTTGCGGTACTTGTCCAGTTCTGTGATGTCGGCTTCTTCGTTGTGGGTGACATGCGGGATGTTCAGCCACGACCGGTGCAGCGCAGGACCCGAGATCTTTTTGATGCGGCTCATGTCCACATCTTCGACGGGGCCGAATTTCGAGAAATCGACAGCGGGGATCGGTGGGATACCCATGCCGCCCTGTGCGGAGGCGCTGCCACCAGCAGGGGCCGCTTGCGATTTGAGGGCTTTCTCCACGTCTTCACGCAAGATTCGGCCCTTACGGCCAGAACCGTTGACCGACGCCAGATCAATTTCCACACGACGGGCAAATGCACGTACCGACGGGGACGCGTGAACCTTCGAGAAACCGGCATCCGTGACGGGCGCCGCAGCGGCGGGGGCCGGTGCAGAGGCCGCCGCAGGGGCGGGTGCAGCCGCCGCGGGTGCTTCGGCTTTGGGTTCTTCCTTGGCTGCGCCTGCGTCTGTCGCGTCGATGATCATGATCACATCGCCTTGGGAAACGTTGTCGCCCTCGACAACCTTGATCTCTTTGATCGTACCGGCGTGGCTGGACGGAACTTCCATCGTCGCCTTGTCGCTTTCCAGTTCGATCAGCGGGTCTTCTTCGGCCACGGTATCACCCACGCTGACCAGAATGGTCACGACGGGTACGTCTTTGAAATCGCCGATATCGGGAACTTTAACTTCGGTTGTCATATCAAATGTCTCCTCGGGTCCGCGATCAGCTCAGGCGCGGGTTCGGCTTGTTGCCGTCGATGTCATATTTTTTCAGGGCGGCTTGCAGGTCCTTCTCGGACACGACGCCTTCACGATAGAGATCCACCATCGCGGCAGCCGCGATGTGATTTGCGTCGACCTCGAAGAACCGGCGCAGGTTCACACGGCTGTCCGAGCGGCCGAAACCGTCGGTGCCCAGCACGGTGTAACGCCCGGGGACACAGGCACGAACCTGTTCCGCGTAGTTCTTCATGTAGTCTGTCGCCGCAATAAACGGACCTTTGGCACCTTTCAGCGCTTTCGCGATGTAGGGCACTTTTTCTTCGCCAAGCGGGTTCAGACGGTTGTGGCGTGCCGCATCCTGACAGTCGCGGGCCAGTTCGTTGAACGACGTGGCCGACCAGATGTCGGATGTGACGCCAAAGTCTGCCTTCAGCATTTCCGCCGCTTTGATTGCCTGCACAAGGATTGTGCCAGAGCCGATCAGGTTGACGTGCTTCTTGGCCGGTTTGGCTGTCTTTTGCAGGCGGTAGATACCCTTGATGATGCCTTCTTCCGCGCCCATCGGCATTTCGGGATGCTGATAGTTTTCGTTCATCAGCGTCAGGTAGAAGAACACGTCTTCCTGATCGACGAACATACGCTGAAGGCCGTGCTGTACGATCACCGCAACCTCGTAGCTGAAGGTCGGGTCATAGCTGATGCAGTTCGGAATGGTGCCCGCCAGAATGTGGCTGTGACCATCTTCGTGCTGCAAACCTTCGCCGTTCAGCGTGGTCCGGCCCGCAGTACCGCCCAGCATAAAGCCACGTGCACGGCTGTCGCCTGCGGCCCATGCCAGATCGCCGATCCGCTGGAAGCCGAACATCGAATAGTAGATGTAGAACGGGATCATCGGAACGCCGTGGTTCGAATAGGATGTCGCCGCAGCGATCCAGTCGGCCATCGCGCCCGCTTCGTTGATGCCTTCCTGCAGAACCTGACCTGTGATGGCTTCTTTGTAGAACATCATCTGGTCGCGGTCTTCGGGGGTATAGTTCTGACCCAGCGGGTTATAGATGCCCACCGAACGGAACAGACCTTCCATACCGAAGGTGCGGCTTTCGTCCGGCACAATCGGAACCACCTGTTTGCCGACCTTCTTGTCACGCAGCAGCGTGGTCAGAATACGAACAAACGCCATTGTGGTGGAAATCTCGCGGTCGCCCGTGCTTTCCAATTGGCCCTTGAAGGCGTCCAGTTTAGGGATTTCAAGCTTGGGTGCTTCGGTGTTCCGGACGGGGAACGCACCACCCAGATCTTTGCGGCGATCCGCCAGATAGGCTTTTTGCGCGTTGTTCAGGCTGACGAACGGAATGTCCTTTTCCAGCTCTTCGTCGGTCACAGGAATCCGGAACCGGTCGCGCATCGCCTTAAGCTGGTCGAATTGCATTTTCTTCTGCTGGTGCGTGGTGTTCTGGCCTTCGCCAGCGGTACCCATGCCATAACCTTTGACGGTTTTGACCAGAAGAACGGTCGGCTGACCCTTGGCCTCGGTCGCGCGCTTGAACGCGTTGTAGACCTTTTTGGGATCGTGGCCACCACGGCGCAGTGCCCAGATCTGATCGTCGGTCCAGTCTTTGACCAGCTCGGCAGTCTCGGGGTATTTACCAAAGAAATGTTCGCGGATGTACGCGCCGTCTTTGGATTTGAATGTCTGGTAGTCACCGTCGATGGTTTCATCCATCAACTGGCGCAGTTTACCAGACGTGTCGTTCTCCAGCAGTTCGTCCCAGCCTTTGCCCCAAAGAAGCTTGATCACATCCCAGCCGGAGCCACGGAAGTTGCCTTCCAGTTCCTGAACGATCTTGCCGTTGCCGCGAACCGGACCATCAAGGCGCTGCAGGTTGCAGTTCACAACGAAGATCAGGTTATCCAGACCTTCGCGCGCCGCCAGATGGATCGCACCAAGGCTTTCGGGTTCGTCCATTTCGCCGTCGCCAAGGAAGGCCCAGACCTTGCGGTCGGACTTTTCGATCAGGCCACGGTTCTCCATGTATTTCATGAAGCGCGCTTGGTAGATCGCCATCAGCGGGCCAAGGCCCATCGAAACCGTCGGGAACTGCCAATAATTCGGCATCAACCAAGGGTGCGGGTAAGACGACAGACCGCCACCTGCGACCTCAGAGCGGAAGTTTTCAAGTTCTTCCTGACTGATACGGCCTTCCATAAAGGAACGCGCGTAGATACCGGGAACGACGTGGCCTTGGAAGAACACCAGATCGCCGCCGTGAATGGCCGACTTGGACCGCCAGAAATGGTTCAGACCGACATCATACATTGAAGCCGCAGACGCGAAGGACGCGATGTGGCCGCCGTATTCGGAAGACACTTTGTTGCGCTTCACAACTGTCGCCATCGCGTTCCAACGGTTGATGGTGCGGATGCGCCATTCCATCTCGTTGTCGCCAGGCATCTCGACCTCGTCATCGGGCGAGATGGTGTTCTGGTACGGCGTCGTCGCAGAGAACGGCAGGTTCGCGCCTGCTGCGCGTGCCTGTTGTACTGCTTTGTCCAAAAGAAAATGCGCGCGGTTCGGACCGTCGCGCTGGATCACGTCCTCGATCGCTTCCATCCACTCTTGGGATTCGACCGCGTCGATGTCGTTTTGGCTGTCTGTCATTGGCCCTCTTCCCTTTTTGGCGAGCCCCTCGCCATATAGTTCAGCGATAAACTATTATCGAAAAACCCACTAATGCTCTCGTTGAAAAAAGTGATACATCGCCGGAAGCGCGATCCCCTCCTCCTGAGAATCTTCGGAAATACCGATAACATTCTGCTCACCCCTGAGGCAGGGGCATAGCTGAGTAGCTTCTATGCGTCAAATGCATAGCTCAATATTGTTTAACGCTAAACATTATTCGGCATTTCATTCATATCATTGAAAAAACTTTTCGCGCGACAAAAAGTTCCAAAACACACGCCAGACCGGCGTGTGCACAACGTGTGAAGCGACTGTAGCGTTATTTTCTCTGAATCAGAGTGTTGATTGCAGCCTTGGCGTCAGGTTCGGCCAATTCTTCGAAATCGAAATTGTCCAACCGGCGGGCGCGGCGACTCGCTTTGTCGGCGCTGATCTTGATCTCGGCCACGTCCTTGGCGGCCTGACCAAAATGACGGTCCAAATTTTCGACACGCGACCCAAGACGATCCACATCCGCATAAAGCAACGACAGCTCGCGACGGATCGCACCGGCCTGTTCCCGCATCCGCGCATCCTTCAGGATCGCCCGCATGGTGTTCAGCGTGGCCATGCAGGTCGTCGGCGACACGATCCAGACACGGGCATCAAAACCGTCGCGCACCAGTTCGGGAAAGTTCGCGTGCAGTTCGGCATAAACCGCCTCGGACGGCAGGAACATCAGCGCAGAGTCTGCCGTCTCGCCCTCGATGATGTACTTATCCTTGATGTCCTTGATGTGCTTGCGCACCGACAACCGCAGCATCTGCGCCGCGCGGTTCAACTGCTCCTGCGTCTCAGCCGCGCGCAGCTGTTCGTAGGCCTCCAACGGAAACTTGCTGTCGATCACAATAGATCCCGGCGGATTGGGCAGATCGATCAGACAATCCGCCCGCTTCCCGTTCGACAGGGTCGCCTGCAGTTTATAACTGTCTGACGGCAGCGCCTTGGACACGATATCGCGCAGTTGAATTTCCCCAAAGGCCCCACGCGTTTGTTTATTCGACAGGATGTCCTGCAGCGAAAGCACATCGCCCGACAGCTTGGTGATGTTTTCCTGCGCCTTATCGATTGCAGTCAGACGCTGCTGCAATTCACCCAAGGACTGAGCCGTGCGACGCGCCGATCCATGCAGGTTCACGTTCATGCGTTCCTGAACTTCGGACAAACGCTGCTCCATCAGTTGCAGCATGGCGGTCTGGCTTTGCGCCTGCGCCTCGGACACGTGGTGAAGACCACCAGCAAGCCGTTCCTGCCCGTCCGACAGGCTTTGAACCCGCTGACCCAACTGCATCATCTGCGACGCCATCGGATGCATCAGCTTGGCCGACCGCCCTGCAGCGCGCATTGTCAGGAACAGCATCAACAGAACCAGACCCGCACCCGCCAGAACAGCCAGCACCACCGGATCAGACAGATTGATCTGAAGCTCTCCGATCTGGATCATGTGCGGCCGAACAGCCGTTCGATGTCTGCCAGCTTCAGTTCAACATAGGTCGGGCGACCATGGTTGCACTGGCCGGAATGGGGCGTCGCCTCCATCTCGCGCAGAAGGGCGTTCATTTCCTCGGCGCGCATCCAGCGGCCAGAACGGATCGAGCCGTGGCAAGCGACGCGGGACAGGATCGCCTCGATCTTTTCCTGAACAAGCTTGGACCCACCGAAATCCGCCAGTTCATCCAACACATCGCGCAGCAGCTTTTCGGCGTTCACCTCGCCCAGAATAGCAGGGGTTTCGCGCACAGCAATCGCACCGCCGCCGAAAGGTTCGATGGTCAGACCCATACGCGACAGATCATCGGCAATTTCAAGAAGCTGGTTCTGATCATCCGCCGAAAGCTCGATCACTTCAGGGATCAACAGGGCCTGAGCAGCGACACCGTTCTCAGCCATCTGCTTTTTCAGCTTTTCATAAACCAGACGTTCGTGCGCGGCGTGCTGATCAACGATCACCATGCCGTCCTGCGTCTGGGCGATGATGTAATTTTCATGCACCTGCCCCCGCGCGGCACCAAGGGGGCGATGTTCAACAGGCTCGGCCTGCGCGACCGGTTCGGGTGTTTCGATCACCGGCTCGACGCGGCCCGAATACTGGTTCTTCATTTCGGCAAAACCGGGGGCTTGTGCGGCATAGCTGGCGGCGCGGGCCATCGGCGACGGGCGATCCATCTGATAAATGCGCGGCTGGCTTTGCATCGGCTCGGGCCGCATCGCGCCAAGCGTGGCACCCGCAACGGTGGTCGAGGCACGATGACCCGCATCCGCCAAAGCATGGCGCAGCGCGGACACGATCAGGCCACGCACCAGACCGGGATCACGGAAGCGGACCTCGGATTTGGCGGGGTGAACGTTCACATCGACCTTGTCGGGCGCGCAATCGACGAACAGGGCCACGGCAGGATGACGATCACGGCTGAGGAAGTCGGCATACGCGCCTCTCAACGCGCCGATCAGTAGCTTGTCGCGCACAGGACGGCCATTGACGAACAAATGCTGCGCCACGGCGGACCCGCGCGAATAGGTCGGCAGACCCGCATAGCCCGTCAGGCGAAACCCTTCGCGTTCGGCATCAACGGCGATGGCGTTATCGACAAATTCAGCGCCCATCACCTGTCCAAGACGACCCCGCAGGGCATCGAACAAATCACCCGTGACAGCATCAGCACGGAAGGTCACGCGGCCTTCACCACCGCCCGACACATCGCGCAGGGTAAACCCGACCGAGGGTTCTGCCATAGCCAGACGTTTCACCACATCGCTGATCGCCTGCATCTCGGCCCGATCCGTGCGCAGGAATTTCAGACGCGCGGGCGTGGCAAAGAACAGATCACGCAGCGTGACGATGGTGCCGGTGTTGATCGCCGCCGGTTTGACCGGATCAAGCCGCCCCCCAGACACCGACAGTTCGCATCCTTCTGCACCGGACACGCGGCTTTGGACGGTCAGACGACCAACAGCGCCCAGCGAAGGCAGCGCCTCGCCTCGGAAGCCGAAGGAGTGGATATTCAGCAGGTCCGAGCCGTCGATCTTGGATGTGGCATGGCGGGACAGGGCCAGCGGCAGTTCATCCTCGGGGATGCCCCAACCATCATCCGTGACGCGGATCAGCGTTTTGCCCCCGTCGGCGATATCAATCGCAATCCGCCGCGCACCTGCGTCGATGGCATTTTCCACCAACTCCTTAACCGCAGAGGCAGGGCGTTCAACCACCTCGCCCGCCGCGATACGGTTGATAGCAGCATCGTCAAGCTGGCGGATTACAGGGCGCATATTGGGGGTGTGGCTGTTCATACCACGAAACCTAGCAGACAGATCGCGATTCTGAAAGCTGCGGTTTGGGCTGGTTTAACTGTCAGCCCCGCCCGTGGCAGCGGCGTACCATGCGCGAATGGCGGCCCGTTCTTTTTCTTCGACATAGGTCAGATTTGAGGGCGGCATGGCATGGCTGATACCGGCCTGAAGATAGATCGCCTGCGCGTTCACTGCGATGTCGGCCGATGTTTCCAGACGCACATTCTTGGGCGCCCAAAGCAGCCCCGGCCAAACAGGTTCGGCGGCATGACACATGGAACAGCGCCCCAGCACGATATCCTGCACATGCTCAAACCCTTCGGCTTCGGCAAAGCGGGCGACACCAGCGCTGACCTGTTCGTTGTCGGCTTTGAACAAGGGCGCAGTGGACAGCCACATGATGATCAGGAAGATCACCGCCGTCACCGGCCACGTCCACCACGGACGACCTTTGCGGGCATGCATGGTGTTAAAGAAATGCCGGATCGTGACGCCCATCAGGAACACAAGGCTGGCGATTATCCAGTTGTATTCGGATGCAAAGGCCAACGGGTAGTGGTTGGACAGCATCAGGAAGATCACCGGCAGCGTGAGATAGTTGTTGTGGGTCGACCGCAGCTTGGCAATCTTGCCGTACTTCGCATCTGGCGTGCGCCCCGCGATCAGGTCGGCAACAACGATTTTTTGGTTCGGAATGATGATGTGGGCAACGTTGGCCGTCATGATCGTCGCCGTGAAGGCCCCAAGGTGCAGCAGAGCCGCGCGACCTGTGAACACCTGCGTATAGCCCCACGCCATCACGACCAGCACAACGAATAGCAAAACCATCAGAACGGTCGGGCTGTCGCCCAAGGGCGATTTGCACAGCTGGTCGTAGATAACCCAGCCAATGACGAGCGATCCGAACGACAAGCCAACCGCCTGCCAAGTGGCAAGTTCGGCAACGTTAGGGTCGATTAAGTAGAACTCGGCCCCAAAATAATAGACCACCGCTAATAGCGCGAAACCGGACAGCCATGTCGCGTAGCTTTCCCATTTGAACCACACAAGATCAGAGGGCATCGACTTGGGCGCGACCAGATATTTCTGGATATGGTAGAATCCACCACCATGTACCTGCCATTCTTCGCCATCCGCGCCAGAGGCCAGATTGCGATCACGGTGCAGACCCAGATCCAAGGCAATGAAGTAGAAAGACGACCCAATCCACGCGATCGCCGTGATCACGTGCAGCCAACGCACCGCGAATTCGAGCCAGGCCCCCATGGCCGCGAGATCATACATTCTGGTCTCCTTACCGTCTTCGTCCAAGGCTATACGCTGCGCGACTTCCTTGTTAATCCTTGAAATGACGGAACAGCTTCAATGTCAGCAAGAAAATCACCATGGCCTATGTCACCAACGTCAGGATGTTCACGCGCGTCTATGAATTAGGCAGCATGAGCGCCGCCGCCCGCGATCAGCGCTGTTCGCCAGCGGTGGCTTCGGCCCGTATTGCCGAGCTGGAAAAGCATCTGGGCGTGCGCCTGTTCAACCGGACAACGCGGTCTTTGAAGCCCACGGAACACGGGCGTTTGTTTTACGATGGTGCCTTGGGCATTCTTGATGCGATTTCCAGCGCCGAGGCGCGCGTCATGGAAGCGGCCCAAAGCCCGCGCGGCACGTTGTTCGTGTCGGCGCCCTTGGGGCTGGGTCGTCGTCTGATTGCGCCGTTGCTGCCTGAATTCCGGAAAAGCTATCCTGACATCGACGTGCGCCTGCGTCTGTCAGACCGCGTGGTCGACGTGGCCAGCGAAGGCTTGGACATGGCGTTTCATCTGGGAGTTCTACAAGACAGCGATCTGAAGGTGCGCGTGGTCGCCGATGTGCCCCGCGTGCTGGCCGCGTCGCCGGACTACATCGCCAAACGCGGCAATCCGGCAGATGGTGAGGCGCTGATCCGCGACAACCACGATTGCCTGAACCTTCGCTTTCCTGGTGCGCAGGAATTCCAGTGGACGTTGGAGACCACCAACGGGCCGAAACGCTTTGCCATTCGCGGGCCGCTGGAATCCGACGACGGCGATGTTCTGACCGATTGGGCCTTGGCGGGCGCTGGGATCGTGATGAAGCCACGGTTCGAGATTGCCCACCACCTTGCATCCGGCGCGCTGGTGCCTGTGGCCGAGGCATCGCCGCCGACGAAAATCCAGATGGCCTGCCTTCTCCCGTCGCGGCGCCAGAAGGACCCCAAAGTCATTGTGTTTTCAGATTTCGTGATCGCGCGCTGCCGCAAGTTCATCAATGACGGCCAAAGCGAAACCGTCTGACAAAAGAAAAGCGCCGCCAGTGGGAGTGCCGGCGGCGCATGGGGCGGCTTGATAGATAGGCATCAAGCCACTGGATTCGGAACGTCACGACCCGCAAAGAACGCATCAAGATTGTCGGCAACCATGTTGCCCATATCTTCGCGCGTTTCCGTCGTAGCACTGCCAAGGTGCGGCAGAAGAACGACGTTCTCCATGGACATCAGGGCCTCTGGTACGTTGGGTTCGCCGTCGAACACATCCAGACCGGCACCTGCGATTTGTCCATTTTGCAATGCATGGATCAAAGCGTCTTGGTCGATTACATCGCCTCGGGCCGTATTGATCAACATGGCCTTTGGTCCCAATAGACGCAGTTTTTCCGCATCGATCATTTTGCTGTTCGCGCCGCCGCCGGGCATGTGCAGAGACACGACATCAGACGCTTTCAACACCGCATCGATGCTGTCCAGCGCCGTCGCCTCAAGCGCGCCCATTGCGTCCTGCGACACGGTGGATCGGTTGTAATACACCACGTGCATGCCGAACGCGGCCTGCGCCCGCTGCGCCGTGGCAATACCGATCCTGCCCATGCCAATGATACCCAGCGTTTTGCCACGCAGACGCGTGCCCATCAGATGGGTCGGACGCCAGCCTGTCCAGTTGCCGGACCGAACCTCACGCTCACCTTCGCCCGCACGACGAGCCAGCATCAGCATCAAAGTGATTGCAATGTCGGCGGTGCAGTCGGTCAGACAGCCGGGTGTGTTTGTAATGGTCAGACCGGCCGCGTGTGCCGCCGCAATGTCGATGTGGTTATAGCCAACGCCGAAGTTTCCGATGATCTGCGCCTTGTGTTCGCCGGTGAAAATCGACGCAGGCAGTTTGTCGGATACAGTCGGACAAATCGCATCGTATTCATTCAGCGCCGCACCGATTTCTTCAGGCGTCATAGGCGTGTCGGTGTCATTCAGCGTGACCTCGTAGTCCCGCGCCAGTCGGGCTTCGACTGACGCGGGCCATTTTCTAGTCACGAGGACTTTTTTCTTTACCATCTCAGGCTGCTACTTTCTTTCCGGTCAGCACAGCTTCGACGATCTCGCCGAACGCCGCTGGGTTCGGGACAATTGTGTGACCCGCTTCGCGGATGATCTCAACCTTTTCCTGAGCGGACTCGCCAAAGGCAGACACGATCGCACCCGCGTGGCCCATGCGCTTACCCTTGGGCGCAGACAGACCAGCAACATAGGCCATCAACGGCTTTTTCATGTTGTCACGCGCCCATTCAGCGGCCTCGGCCTCTTGCGGGCCACCGATTTCACCGATCATCACAACCGCATCCGTGTCGGGATCGTTGTTGAACAGTTCAAGGCAGTCACGGAACGAGAAACCGTTGATCGGGTCACCACCGATGCCGATAGATGTGGACACACCGATGCCACGCGCCTTCATCTGGCTTGCGGCCTCATAGCCCAGCGTACCGGAACGGCCCACGATGCCCACACGGCCCGGCATGTAGATGTGACCGGGCATAATGCCCATCATCGCTTCGCCGGGGGTGATGGAACCGGCACAGTTGGGACCGGTCAGGATCATGCGATCCTCTTTCTTGTAGCGGCGCATGTAGCGTTTTACGCGCATCATGTCCTGTGCGGGGATACCGTCGGTGATGCAGACGCAATATTTGATGCCCGCATCGGCAGCTTCCATGATCGAATCCGCCGCGAAGGGTGGCGGAACAAAGACGATGGACGCCTCGGCCCCTGTTTCCTGCACCGCGCCGCGCACGGTGTTGAAAACCGGTTTACCCAGATGCATCGCACCACCTTTGCCGGGCGTCACGCCGCCGACAACATTGGTGCCGTAATCCATCATTTCCTGCGCGTGGAACGTACCGATCTTACCGGTAAAGCCCTGCACCAGAACCTTGGTGTTCTTGTTCAAAAGAATTGACATTGTGGGGCCTCCTTACGCCGCTGCTTTCGTGGCTTTTTTCCATTCAGCGACCGAGTATTCGGCAGCTTCGGCCAAGGTATCGGCCACGATCACTGTGGGTGCTTTTTCGGCAAGAATCTTTTTGCCTTCTTCCACCTTCGTGCCCGACAGACGCACCACCAGCGGCACGTCCACGCCAACCTCTTCCAGTGCTTTGGCAACACCTTCGGCGACCCAGTCACAGCGGTTGATGCCCGCAAAGATGTTCACAAGGATCACCTTGACGTTTTTGTCCTGCAGAACCGCACGGAAGGATTTCGCCACGCGTTCAGGGCTGGCACCGCCGCCGATATCAAGGAAGTTGGCAGGCTCGCCGCCCGCGATCTTGATCATATCGAGCGTCGCCATAGCGAGGCCCGCACCGTTGATGATGCAGCCGATTTCGCCATCCAGACCGACGTAGGACAGGCCACGATCCGACGCGAATGTTTCGCGCGGATCTTCCTGGCTTTTGTCGCGTAGTTCCATGATTTCGGGGCGGCGGAAGGTGGCGTTTTCGTCAAACGACATCTTGCAGTCCAGCGCATAGACTTCGTCATTCGCGACGACCAGCGGGTTGATTTCCAGCATGGATGCGTCGAAGTCGCGGAACACACGGTAGCAGCCCATGATGGTGCGGACAGCCTTGCCGATGAGTTTGCCCTCAAGGCCCAGACCAAACGCAATCTCGCGCGCTTGGAATTCCTGCATGCCAAGACCCGGATCGACCGTCTGGCGCACAAGGCTGTCGGGTTCTTTTTCGGCGATCTCTTCGATCTCCATCCCGCCTGAGCCCGAGGCCACGATCATGATCCGCTCTTCTTTGCGGTCCAGAACGAACCCCAAATAGATTTCGCGTTCGATCGGAACGGTTTCCTCGATGTATAGGCGGTTCACCAGCTTGCCCTGCGGGCCTGTCTGATGCGTCACCAGACGGCAGCCCAACAGCTTTTCAGCGGCTTCCTCGACCTCTTTCTCTGACCGGCAAAGAATGATGCCGCCGGCCTTACCACGGGCGCCGGAGTGGATTTGGGCCTTTACGACCCAAGCCTCGCCACCGATTTCCGTTGCACGGTATGCCGCCTGTTCGGGGCTATACGCCAAGCCACCACGCGGCATACGGATGCCCTGCGTCGCCAAAAGTTCTTTGGCCTGATATTCATGAATATCCATGCTGTCCTCCCTTACGCGGCGCGTGCACGCAGCACTTCCTGAACAGCCAGAACGTTCTTGGCCATTTTTTCGGATGCGGCGTCGATCATTTTGCCATCAAGGCTGGCGGCGCCTTTGCCCTGCGCGGCAGCCTCTTCCAGCGCCACCAGAATGCGTTCGGCGCGCTGCACTTCGTCGTCGGTCGGCGAATATTCGTCGTTCGCCAATTCGATCTGGCTGGGGTGGATCGCCCACTTGCCTTCGATGCCCAGCGCTGCACCACGCTTACACGCAGCACGGAAGCCTTCCGGATCCGAGAAGTCGCCAAACGGGCCGTCGATGGGACGGATGCCGTAGGCACGGCAGGCGGTTGTCATACGCGACAGGGCAGCGTGCCACTGGTCACCCGGATAGTTCGGGTTCAGACCACCGATGTTCACAGTGCGGGCCTTGTGGAAGGCTGCGTAATCGGCAACGCCAAAGTGCATCGCTTCAAGGCGCGACGGCGCGGCAGCGATGGCTTCGACATTGGCCATGCCCAGCGGCGTTTCGATCAACGCCTCGATCCCGATCTTGTGGGTGAAGCCTTTGGCCATCTCGATCTGGTTGATCATCGCCTCGACCATATAGACGTCCTGCGGAAGACCGACTTTGGGGATCAGAACGATATCAAGGTTCTGTCCTGCCTGCTCAAGCACATCCACAACGTCGCGATACATGTAATGGGTATCCAGACCGTTGATGCGAACGCTGGTGATCTTGTTTTTGCCCTTCCAGTCGATGTCATTCAGTAACTGGATGGCGTTCTTGCGGGCCTGTTCCTTGTCGTTGGGTGCAACTGCATCCTCAAGGTCAAGAAACACAACGTCTGCTGCGCTATCTGCGGCCTTTTCAACCATCGACGGGTTCGATGCCGGAACGGCCAAGGTAGAACGCTGAAGGCGTGTGCGGCGCATGCCGTGTACTGTGTGGCTCATAGTCTTACTTTCTATTCGGAATTTCCAAGGCGCCGCTTACGCGGCTGCCTTCGTGCCCGTCTGGACAGATGTATCGGTGAAATGACGGATGGCTGCGGCCACACCGGAACCGGCCTCGATATCCATGCCCACGTCGATCATCGACATCTCGGCAACAGACAGGGCGGTGGTGACCATGCCTTCGTTCATCCAGCCCAAATGGCCGATCCGGAAGACCTTGCCCATCAGCTTGGCCAGACCGGAACCCAGCGACGTGTTGTAGACATCGTAGGCACGGGAGATAACGTGACGCGCATCAACGTTTTCCGGAACCACAATCGCGCTGACGGTGTCAGAGTACCACTTGGGGTCTTTGGCACACAGCTTCAGGCCCCAGGCATCAACAGCTGAACGCACGCCAGTGGCCAGACGGTTGTGGCGGGCCCAGACGTTTTCGATGCCCTCTTCCAGAAGGATGTCACAGCTTGTGTTCAGTCCGTGCAGCAACTGGGTCGCGGGTGTATACGGGAAATATCCATTGTCGTTGTGGGCAATCATGTCCTCGAACGAAAAGAACGTGCGCTGGTATTCGGCGGTCTTGTGTGCCTCAAGCGCCCATTTGGATACCGACAGTATACCCAGACCCGCAGGTAGCATGAATCCCTTCTGGGAACCGGACACCGCACAATCGACGCCCCAGGCATCCTGATCAAACTCGATCGAACCGATGGACGAGACACCATCCACCATCAGCAACGCAGGGTGGTTTGCATCATCCAGTGCTGCACGGACGCCCTTGATGTCCGATGTCACGCCGGTTGCAGTTTCATTGTGCGTCGCAAAAACGGCTTTGATCTCGTGGTTTTTGTCCGCCTTCAACGCCATCGCGTATTTCTCGACAGGAACGCCCTCGCCCCATTCGCAATCGATGACTTCAACATCCAGACCGTAGCGCGTCGCCATGTCCACCCACAGGGTCGAGAACTGGCCGAAACGGCTCATCAGAACCTTATCACCCGGGCTCAGTGTGTTCTGGATCGCCGCTTCCCATGCACCGGTGCCGGACGACGGGTAGATGAAAACGCGACCAGTCGAGTTCTTAAACAGCCGCGCGATTTTATCGAAAATCGGGCGCGTAAAATCCGGAAAATCGGATGCGCGCATGTCCTGCATGCACACGTTCATCGCCATGCGCACCTGTTCGGGCACGTTGGTCGGTCCGGGAATATATAGATGATTGTAGCCGGCCATGCGGGTCTCCTCCCTAAAAGCGAAAGCCTTATTCTGAGAATGAGGATGAGGCCGTGTTTGCTTTCGCGGAACACTCACGCGGATAGGAATGATACGCTTGGGGATGGGAAAGACCCTACCCATCTGGCCCTACCGGAATCTGCATGCAGTGACATGCAATCACTCTGGAAAAAGGGCTTTGCCCTCTTGGCCTTCGGCCAATTCACCCAAGGTATTTTTGGAAAGAAAATACACCAGCCACAGGCGCACCCGAGTACGCGGCCAAAGGCCAAGGACGAGATAAACCTGTGCACGCGGAAGCGTGCTCAATCGGATCAGGTTCCTCTACCCTTCCATTTCGCGGGAATAGATCGCCACCGCCATAGCGCGGTTTTTAACGCCGAGCTTTTCGTAAAGATTCTTCAGGTGATATTTGACCGTGTTTTCCGAAATACCTGTACGGTTTGCGATCTGCTGGTTGGTCCAACCGCGCGACAACACTTCGACCAATTCCCTTTCGCGCACTGTCAGGTTCGCCAGAGGCGTGTCGTTGATCGTTGTTACATCGATGAACGGCACGCAGATTCGCCCGTTCGCGACCGCGTGGATGGTGTCGAACAGAACCGAAGGGTCGTCGAACTGATAGCAATAGCCTTGTGCCCCCAGACGCACCGCCTGACGAACCGTTCCCAGATCACGATTGTTGGAAAAGATCGTCACCGGTTCCGACCGGCTCGCACCACGCCATTCACGCAGGATATCGGGCGCCGACAGATCAGCGGTCTGCCATGCAATGACAGCCACATCGAACGCCCCTTCCGGCACGTTCATCAACGCCGAACCCTGATCCGCGCTGCCCACCAGATCAAACCGCTGGTCAGACGCGAAACAGACGTTCAGAGCCGAAACCACGAGCGGGTTCGGTTCGATAAGAAACACGCGAACACTATTGGCTACATCATTAATTTGCACAGCCATGGTCCTCCTCAAAACCATGATCGGTGCTTTAGGTTGGTGATTCTCTTTGCCGGTGTCTACACCTTCTTTTGAATGTATCCCTCGGAAATCCAACGATTTTCTGCATACAACAGCACACAAACAGACATAGACTTCTGTCGTATTTGATCGCCAAGATGCCGCTGGAACGGGTAGGGAATGCCTACCACCTGGATATAAAATGATCCCCGGCTTGGCAGAAAACTGAACTTGCCATTGTGAGATACATGGCCGATGTGACTAATGGCCTAAACCGACCCCTGGGAGGATCAATTTTATGGCTTTTAAAACGGATATCGAGATCGCGCGCGAAGCAAAAAAGCGCCCAATTCAGGAAATTGGCGCTAAGCTTGATATCGCTCCGGAACACCTTCTTCCCTATGGGCACGACAAGGCAAAAGTTAGCCAGGACTTCATCAATTCCGTTCAAGATCAAGCTGATGGCAAGCTAATCCTTGTGACAGCGATCAACCCGACGCCTGCTGGCGAAGGCAAAACAACGACCACCGTTGGTCTTGGTGACGGCCTGAATGCGATCGGCAAAAAGGCCGCGATTTGTATTCGCGAAGCATCGCTTGGGCCGAACTTCGGGATGAAGGGTGGCGCGGCCGGTGGCGGCTATGCGCAGGTCGTTCCGATGGAGGATATGAACCTTCATTTCACCGGCGATTTCCACGCAATTACGTCGGCGCACAACCTGCTTTCGGCGATGATCGACAACCACATTTATTGGGGCAACGAGCTTGAGATTGACCAGCGCCGCGTCGTCTGGCGTCGTGTTCTGGACATGAACGATCGCGCGTTGCGACAGATCACCACATCCTTGGGCGGTGTGGCAAACGGCTTCCCGCGAGAAGCGGGTTTTGACATCACCGTGGCCTCTGAAGTCATGGCGATTCTGTGCCTTGCATCCGATCTGGACGACCTGCAGCGCCGTCTGGGCGACATGATCGTTGCCTACCGCCGCGACAAATCCCCTGTTTACTGCCGCGACATCAAAGCGGACGGCGCAATGACCGTTCTGCTAAAAGACGCGATGCAGCCGAACCTTGTGCAGACGCTGGAAAACAACCCGGCCTTTGTACATGGCGGCCCGTTCGCCAACATCGCGCATGGCTGTAACTCGGTTATCGCGACGAAAACCGCTTTGAAGCTTGCGGATTATGTTGTGACCGAAGCGGGCTTTGGTGCCGATCTGGGCGCCGAGAAGTTCCTGAACATCAAGTGCCGCAAGGCCGGTCTGGCCCCATCATGTGTTGTCGTCGTCGCCACTGTCCGCGCGATGAAGATGAACGGCGGCGTGGCCAAGGCCGATCTGGGTGCGGAAAACGTCGAAGCGGTCAACGCAGGCTGCCCGAACCTTGGTCGCCACATCGAAAACGTCAAAAGCTTTGGCGTACCGGTCGTCGTGGGCATCAACCACTTTGCCGGTGACACCGATGCCGAAGTGCAGGCCGTCAAAGACTACGTCGCCAGCCAGGGTGCCGAAGCGATCCTGTGTAAACACTGGGCCGATGGCTCTGCCGGTATGACAGAAATGGCAACGCGCGTGGCCGAGATTGCCGACAGCGACCAGTCCAAGTTCGAGGTTCTGTACCCCGACGACATGTCGCTGGCCGACAAGATCGACACCATCGCGCGCAAAATCTACCGCGCGGATCGTGCCGAAATCGACGGCAAGCTGCGTGCACAGCTGAAGGAATGGGAAGATCAGGGTTACGGCAACCTGCCCGTCTGTATGGCGAAAACGCAGTACAGCTTCTCGACCGATCCCAGCCAGCGCGGTGCGCCCACGGGCTTTACCATTCCGGTGAACGAAGTGCGCCTGTCCGCCGGTGCCGGTTTCGTCGTCGCGATCTGCGGCGGCATCATGACCATGCCCGGCCTGCCGCGCGTGCCGTCTGCGGAAAACATCCGACTTAACGACGAAGGGAATATCGAGGGCCTGTTCTAAGGCCCTTTCCCCTACGTCTTGAACGACAGTGAAGGAGAGTAAAATGACTGCTCAGGTGATCGATGGAAAGGCCTTTGCCGCCAAGGTGCGGGGCCGCGTAGCCGAAGAAGTGGCTGCGCTGAAAGAAGGGCACGGGATCACCCCCGGTCTGGCAGTTGTTCTGGTGGGCGAAGACCCTGCAAGTCAGGTCTACGTCCGGTCCAAGGGCAAACAGACAATCGAAGCGGGCATGAACTCTTTCGAGCACAAGCTGGATGCGGATACGACACAAGACGCGCTGCTGGCGCTGATTGGTCAGCTGAACGCAGATCCTGCCGTCCACGGCATTCTGGTTCAGCTTCCGCTTCCTGCGCATCTGGATAGCGAGTTGGTCATCAACTCGATCGATCCGGCCAAGGATGTGGACGGTTTCCACATCTCGAACGTGGGTCTGTTGGGCACAGGTCAGAAAAGCATGGTGCCCTGCACGCCGCTGGGCTGCCTGATGCTGCTGCGTGATCACCACGGGTCGCTGTCCGGTCTGAACGCTGTTGTTGTCGGCCGTTCGAACATCGTGGGCAAACCGATGGCGCAACTGCTGCTGGGCGATTCCTGCACCGTGACCATCGCGCATTCGCGTACCAAAGACCTGACCGAGGTCGTCAAACGCGCTGACATCGTTGTCGCCGCCGTTGGCCGCCCTGAAATGGTGACAGGCGACTGGATCAAACCGGGCGCGACTGTGATCGACGTGGGCATCAACCGCATCGACGCAGGCGAAGGCAAGACCCGTCTAGTTGGCGACTGCCACTATGACAGCTGTGCAGAAGTTGCGGGCGCGATCACACCGGTTCCGGGTGGTGTCGGCCCGATGACCATTGCGTGCCTTCTGGCGAACACAGTCACAGCCTGCTGCCGCGCCAATGGTTTGAAAGAGCCGCAGGGCCTGACAGCTTAAACGCCGCTTTACGCCTTAAGAAAAACGCCGCTGCCTTGTTCGCAGCGGCGTTTTTTTGTTGGGTATCTGATCGCAAAAAAGCCCCCTAGTTTGGGGGGCTTTTTGTTTGTGTTTTTGTGACCCGATCAGAGGTTTGGGTAGATCGGGAACTTGGCGCAGAGTTGGGCGACTTCGGCTTTGACTTTGGCTTCGACCTCGCCGTTGCCGTCTTCACCGTTTTCGCGCAGGCCGTCGACCACTTCGATGATCCAGTCCGCGATCTGGCGGAACTCGGCCTCGCCGAAGCCGCGGGTGGTGCCAGCGGGCGAGCCCAGACGGATGCCGCTGGTGACCATCGGTTTTTCCGGATCAAACGGAACGCCGTTCTTGTTGCAGGTGATATGCGCACGACCCAGGGCCTTTTCGGTCGCGTTGCCTTTGACGCCTTTGGGGCGCAGGTCGACCAGCACGACGTGGGTGTCGGTGCCGTGTGTGACCGTGTCCAGACCGCCCTTGATCAGCTGGTCAGACAGCGCCTGCGCGTTCTTGATGACCTGCTGCTGGTAGGTTTTGAACGACGGGCGCAGCGCTTCGCCAAACGCAACCGCCTTGGCCGCGATCACGTGCATCAGCGGACCGCCCTGAATGCCAGGGAAGATGGCGGAGTTGAACTTCTTAGCCAGTTCTTCATCATTGGTCAGGATCATACCGCCACGGGGACCGCGCAGGGTCTTGTGCGTGGTGGTCGTGGCCACATGCGCGTGCGGGAAGGGGCTGGGGTGTTCGCCCGCAGCTACCAGACCGGCAAAGTGCGCCATGTCGACGTGCAGGTAGGCGCCCACGCTGTCGGCGATCTCGCGCATTTTGGCGAAATCGATCTGGCGCGGAATGGCAGAACCGCCCGCGATGATCAGCTTGGGCTTGTGTTCGTTGGCCAGCGCCTGAACCTGATCGTAGTCCAAGAGGTTGTCCTGCTTGCGGACGCCGTATTGCACGGCGTTGAACCACTTGCCCGACTGGTTCGGACGCGCGCCGTGGGTCAGGTGACCACCGGCATCAAGGCTCATGCCCAGAATGGTGTCGCCGGGCTGCAGCAGCGCGGTAAACACACCCTGGTTCGCCTGCGAGCCCGAGTTCGGCTGAACGTTGGCAAAGCCGCAGTTGAACAGCTGCTTGGCGCGCTCGATGGCCAGATCTTCGGCCACGTCGACGAACTGGCAGCCACCGTAGTAGCGACGGCCCGGATAGCCTTCGGCGTATTTGTTCGTCATGACAGAGCCCTGCGCCTGCATCACGGCGCGGGACACGATGTTCTCAGACGCGATCAGCTCGATCTCGTCGCGCTGACGACCAAGCTCACCCGTGATCGACGCAAATAGCTCGGGGTC
>NZ_CEYADA010000018.1:0-53450 GCF_982780845.1 Thalassococcus sp. | reverse complement strand
GTCCACGGTGTGGTGGTCCAGATCACGGCATAGGTGTTGTCCAGACCTTCGCCCGCATTCTGCAACGCGAACTTGACCCAGATCGCGTCGGTCTGACGGTCGTGGTATTCGACTTCGGCCTCTGCCAGCGCGGTTTTCTCGACCGGCGACCACATGACGGGCTTCGATCCCTGATAAAGAATGCCGCTCATCAGGAATTTCTGGAATTCTTCAGCGATGATCCGTTCGGCGCGGAAATCCATCGTCAGATAGGGATTGTCCCACGTGCCGGTGATGCCAAGGCGTTTGAATTCTTCGCGCTGGATGTCGATCCAGCCTTCGGCGAACTTGCGGCATTCCTGACGAAAGTCGACGACAGGCACGTCGTCCTTGTCTTTGCCTTTGGCGCGGTACTTTTCCTCGATCTTCCATTCAATCGGAAGGCCGTGGCAGTCCCAGCCGGGGATATAGCGCGCATCGCGGCCCATCATCTGCTGCGAGCGAACAACCATATCCTTCAGGATCTTGTTCAGCGCGTGGCCGATGTGCAGGTGACCGTTCGCATACGGAGGGCCATCGTGAAGGGTGAAAGGCTTGCGGTCAGACGATTTCGCCTTTTCGCGCAGTTGTTCATAGATGCCGATCTTGGCCCAACGGTCCAACCATGCGGGTTCGCGTTTGGGCAGGCCCGCGCGCATCGGGAAGTCGGTCTGCGGCAGGTTCAGGGTGTTTTTATAGTCCGGCGAGGTGGCTTCGGCGCACATCTTGAGTGTCCTTGACGTCAGTAAAATTCACAGATGATGGGGCGGCGCGGCAGTCCATACGCCTTTGTCCCGGCGGCTCGTGTCAGAGCGCCGGGCATGTAATTCGAATGATGATCGCAAACATCTTCGTCATGGGCGCGGTTATAGGCCTGTGGGCAAGGGGCGTCCAGTGGGATATCCGGCCTATATGGCAACAGTTTTGCCGCAGGCGGTTGTGCCTCATGGACAGTCGATGGGCGATGGGGTTTCTTCGGCCCGAATTGGTCAAAGGTTTTGAAATGCGTCCTCTGGATATCGCTGTTGCTGGCGCGGGTGTTGGTGGATTGGCCGTGGGCGCGCTGCTGCGTCGGGCAGGGCATGAGGTCACCGTTTTCGATAAATTCGCAGAACCCGCGCCCGTGGGTTCGGGGCTGGTTGTTCAGCCGGTCGGCCTGTCGGTTCTAAAGGCTTTGGGCGCAGACCAGCGGGCGCTTGAACTGGGCAATGCCATCACCGCCATGCGGGGCCACGAGGCGGATCAGGGCAAGCGGGTTCTTGAGGTGTCTTACGTCACTCCGAAGTCCAGCCGGTTTGGTCTGGCGATCCACCGCGCAGCATTGTTCGATGCGCTTTATGGCGCGGCCCAAGCGGCTGGAGTAGCTTTGGTGTCTGCGTCGCAGGTCACGGGCCGTAGTGGGGCGCATTTGCTGTTCACGGATCGCCGCGAAGGGCCTTTTGATCTGATCATCGATGCTTCGGGCGCAGGATCGGTCCTGTCGCCTTTGAAAGCCAATCCGCTGGGCTATGGCGCGCTTTGGGCGACGGTGGATTGGCCTTCTGACACGCCGCTTCCACGCGATGAGCTGCGGCAGATGTATCGCCGCGCCAACCGCATGATGGGCGTGCTGCCGATCGGGTCCTTGCCGGATGCGACGGGGTTCAAGGCGGCGATCTTCTGGTCTTTGCCTGCCGATGGCGTCGCGGCGTGGCGCAAGGCGGGGCTACAGGCATGGAAGGACGAGGCCGTTTCGCTATGGCCCGAATTCGCACCCTTCGTGGATCAGATCACCGATCCCGACCAGATGACTGCCGCCAGTTATACACACGGCACGCTGGTGCGCCCCTATGGCGACGGCATCGCCTATATCGGTGACGCAGCCCACCGCGCCAGCCCGCAACTGGGGCAGGGTGCGAACATGGCCTTGCTGGATGCCTGGGCGCTGTCGCAGGCGATTGCCGAGGCGAGGGACGATGTGCCGCTTGCACTGCTGTATTACGCGCGGTCGCGGCGGTGGCATGTGTGGTCCTACCAGACCATGAGCCGCCTGTTCACGCCGCAATATCAATCGGATAGCCGTGTGCTGCCAGTGCTGCGCGACAGTCTTCTGTTCCCGCTTAGTCAGGTTCAGCCGGTGCCGCGCATCCTGACGCGGCTGGTCTGTGGCGACATGCTGCCCCCGACAGGAAGCCTGCCGGACCCCGATTAATCCGCTTGGGGCTTTGCACTATCGCGCTTGAACAAACCGGCCATGGAACTGGCCACAATCGAGCGGACCGATGGCTTGGATTTCGGACCAAAGGGGATCGGGCGGCAGACCTCCATCGCGGCCACGCCCACGCGGGCCGTCAACGCGCCGTTCACCACACCTTCGCCAAAGCGGCGCGATACGCGGGATAGCACACCGCCGCCCAAAACGGGTTCGATCAGGTCGTCGCCCACGGCCACGGCGCCCGTTGCCACAAGGTGCGAAAACACCGCGCGGGTCAGTCGCCAGCTGCCCAATGTGCCTGACCGCCCGCCATAGATCGTGGCAATCCGCCGGATCATCCGCAGGTTCGATGTCAGCGCCGCGGCCACATCCGCCAGCGCCAAGGGCACCAGCGCGGTGACACCGGCCACCTGACGTGCCGCTGCCTCAACCTCGGCCCGTGCGGCGTGGTCCAGCGGCGTCAGCAATTCGCGTTCGGTCAGCGCCAGCAATGCCTCGGCGTCGAACACCTCTTCCTTGCGTTCATTCAGGCGCTCTAGCCCCCACTTTGTGTCCTCGCGCCCTTTATAAAGCGCCTCGACCGAGCCCACCAATTTGCGCGCCTCGGACAGATCGCCAGAGGCAAGGACATGCCCCGCCTGCCGGTGCAGATCGTCCAGCTTTTTCAGGCGTGAAAACGCGGCCAGCTCCTTGATCGCGATCAACGCCAGAACCGCGATGAACAGGGCAAAGAGGCCCGTCACCAGCCAGCCAAGGATCGCATTCTGTGCCACAAGACTGGCGGCAAAGTTCCATGCGGTGACAGACATCACCGTGACGATGATTGCCGACAGAAGCGACCAGAACCATTTCGCCAGTTTGGACGCCGGACCGGCGGCCAAGGTTGCCGCCGTTGTCATCGCGCGTCCCTGCGGCACTTCGACGTCCGGCACCGGCGGTGCGCGGTCGGGCGTGTCGTGCGGCGTGTCCGCATCCAGTTCGATCAGCACGGGGCCTTTGTTCTGGGTCATTGGGCTGTCCTTTCGGCGCGCCATTGGAAATGGATATCCGGCAGGCCTTCGTCGTTGTCGCCCTCGGTGCGGGCGACTTCGGTAAAGTTGTGGGATGTATAGAGCTTTCGGGCCGCTGCATTGGCCTGAAATGTCCAAAGCGTCAGCTGCTCGCAGGTTGATTTCGCAGTCTTCAATAGCGCAGAGGCTATCCCTGAACGACGCCAGTCGCGGGCCACAAACAGGCTGTGAATATAGCCGTCTTCCCTTGCCAGAAAGCCCGCGGTCTCGCCCTCGATCTCGGCCACCGTGACCCAACCTCGGTCGATCATCTGTCCGGCGTGGGCGATATCTTCGGCCCCGCTGTGCAGCGTTGGTTTCCACGGGGTGTCGTGAACCGCCTCGGTCATCATCGCGCCCAAGGCGCCGGCGTCCAGCGCGCGAGCAGGGCGCAGGGTGATTGCGGGGCTGCTCACAACTTATCCCCGAACAGAAACTCTGCCGCGCGGTCCAGCCGGATGTGCGGCGGGCCTTCGCCCGGACGCAGGCGCAGGACCGACGGGGCAAAGGCCATATTGCCGTAATCCCCATCCAGCCACGCCTCTGCACCCTGTCGAGCAGGGGCAAGAAGCCGCGCGGGATCTTCGGGCAGTTCGCCCGCATAAAACGCCGCTTCCTTGCCGGTCATCAGCGTGCCGCGCACACAGTCCAGTTCGCCGCCGTTGTGCGGCACTGTTGTCTCTGTCGTCGCCCGCAGCGATGCCAACGACAGCGCCTTGGTCTTGGCTCCGGCAAAGTTCGCGCGGTCTTCGGCATCCCGCAACAGTGCTTTGGTGATTTGCGTCAACTGACGGTGCTGGGTGTGGTGCAGATGATCAGCCTTCGTCGCGGCAAACAGGATGCGCTCCACCCGTTTGCCCAGCAAAAGCTTCGTCAGAAAGGCGTTCGGGCCCGGGCGGAAGGCGCCCATCACCTCGGACAACACGCGACGCATGTCCTCAACCGCTTTGGGCCCTTGGTGGATGGCATTCAGCACATCAACCAGCACGACCTGACGGTCGATCTTGGAAAAGTGGTCGCGGAAGAACGGTTTCACGACGCGGGACTTATAGGCCTCAAACCGCCGCTCCATTTCACGCCACAGGCTTTTGCGCAGGGCATTCGGTTGTTCAGGCAGGGGCGCAAACGTCAGCACAGGGCTACCCGCCAGATCGCCGGGCAACAGGAATCGCCCCGGCGTACAGTCGGAAAAGCCCGCCTTGCGCGCGGCGTTCAGGTAGTCGGTAAAGGCATCGGCCAATGCGCGTGCGCGGGGTTCGGCCAGATCGGCGGTGCCGTCTTCGGCGTTTGCGAGCGCCAGAAATTCGGAGCCTTCGGGGCGCTCGGACAGGCGGGCCAGCGTTTCCTGGCTCCATTCCACATAAGATTTGTCCAGCAACGCCAGATCCAGCAGCCATTCGCCGGGATAATCGACGATATCCAGATGCACTGTGCGCGGCCCTTGGATGCCGCCCAGAATGCCCGTCGGTTGCACCTTCAGCGACAGACGCAGTTCAGACACCGCGCGGGTGCTGTCGGGCCAATGCGGGCTGGTCGAGGTCAGCGCAGCAAGGTGTTCTTCGTAATCAAAGCGTGGCAGCGTGTCGTCGGGCTGGGGTTGCAGATAGGCGGCGACAATCCGGCCCTCTGCCTCGGCCAAAAGCTGCCCCATGCGGGCGCGGTCCATCAGGTTGGCGACCAGCGACGTGATGAAAACCGTCTTGCCCGCCCGCGCAAGGCCGGTCACGCCCAAGCGGATTGTGGTGTCCGTAAAGGGGCTTGCCAATGTGCTGGCCACATTTTCCACGCCGCGCGTGAGGTTGTCGGCGAGGCTTCCGATTACCAAGATGCTGTCCTTCCAACTCGTATCCAACCCCAAGATAAGGGCGCGCATGGGCAGTTGCCAGAGGGGACAAAGACTTGCCCGTTCCCATGCCATTCGCTAAGGCGCATTTTATGCCCAGATTTGCGCTACAGGTAGAATATGATGGCCGCCCCTTTGCGGGCTGGCAGCGTCAGGCGGATCAGCCCTCGGTTCAGGGGGCGATCGAGGATGCTTTGGCCAAACTGGAACCGGGCCCGCACACGATTGCGGCGGCGGGGCGGACGGATGCGGGCGTGCATGCGCGCGCGCAGGTCTGCCATTGCGATCTGCAAAAGCCGTGGGATGCGTTCAAGCTGATGTCGGCGTTGAACCACCACCTGAAGCCTTTGCCCGTCGCCATAGTCGGATCTTCCGAAGTGGACGAGGACTGGCACGCCCGTTTTTCGGCGCATGAGCGCCGGTATTTATTCCGTATACTCAACCGCCGATCCCGCCCGACTTTGGAAGAAGGTCAGGTCTGGCACGTGGCGCATCCTTTGGATGTCGAGGCGATGCGTGAAGGGGCCAAGCATCTGATTGGCCTGCATGACTTCACAACCTTCCGATCCACGATGTGTCAGGCCGCAAGTCCGGTTAAGACACTGGATGAGCTGAGCATTTCCGAGGTGCCGACGACAGCCGGTCTGGAAATCCAATTCTATCTGCGCGCGCGGTCGTTCCTGCACAATCAGGTGCGCAGCTTTGTCGGCACGCTGGAACGTGTGGGCGCGGGCGGGTGGCATCCGGACAAGGTGCGCGAGGCGCTGGAAGCCAAGGATCGCGCGGCCTGCGGGCCTGTGTGTCCGCCCCATGGGCTGTATCTGGTAGGTGTCGGCTATCCGGACGATCCTTTTGCTTGAAGCATGACGCGACCCGCCTAGGTCGCATCCCATGGAAAACGCACTCATCATCGGCGCGTCAGGCGGCATCGGGGCTGCCGTGGCGCAAGAACTGACCGCACGTGGCGTGCAAGTCACCGGCCTGTCGCGGTCTGTCGACGGTTTGGATGTGACCAATGAGGCATCGATCCAGGAACATCTGTCGCGGCTGGATGGCCCGTTCGATCTGATTTTTGTCGCGACGGGCGCGTTAGAGATCAACGGCGCTGCGCCTGAAAAGTCGATCAAGCGGTTGGACCCGCAGGCCATGATGGACCAGTTCCGTCTGAACACGATTGGCCCAGCGATGGTTCTGAAACACGCCATCGGGCTGGTTCCACGCAAGAAGCGCGCGGTCATGGCGCTTCTGTCAGCGCGGGTCGGGTCGATTGGCGACAACGGTCTGGGCGGCTGGTATTCCTATCGCACCGCCAAGGCGGCTGTGAACCAGATCGTGCATTCGGCCGCTATCGAATTCGCCCGAACGCACAAGGAACTTGCCTGCGTTGCTCTGCATCCCGGTACGGTCGAAACGAACTTCACCGCGAAATATGCCGACAGCCATCCAACCGTCACACCCGAGGTCGCGGCCAAGCGGCTCTGCGATGTGATGGCCAGCCTGACGCCCGAGGAGACGGGGCGCTTTTACGATTATGCCAAGAAGGAAATTCAGTGGTGAGCCGTCTTGTTCTGGTGCTTGGGGATCAACTGGCTGAAAATCTGTCTGCGCTGCAAAACGCGGATAAGGACAGCGATATCGTCGTGATGGCCGAGGTCGCGGATGAGGCGACTTATGTGCAGCATCACCCAAAGAAAATCGCCGTGATCTTTGCTGCCATGCGCAAGTTTGCGGCGCGGCTTCGGGGTGATGGTTGGGATGTCCGCTATACCGAACTGGACGACACCGACAATTGCGGTTCGATCCCCGGTGAATTGCTGCGCCGTGCGGACGAGATCGGCGCGAAAGAGGTGATCGCCACCCAATGCGGTGAATGGCGGCTGATCAACGCGCTTGAGGATATGCCGTTGAAGCTAACCATGCATCCGGACACGCGGTTTGTGGCGTCGTTGGATGAATTCAACGATTGGGCGGATGGGCGCAAATCGCTTCGGATGGAGTATTTCTATCGCGAGATGCGGCGCAAAACCGGTCTGTTGATGGAGGATGATGAACCTGCGGGCGGGAAGTGGAATTTCGACCATGACAACCGCAAACCCGCGCCGGATGCCGTCGATTTTAACGGCCCAATGGAGTTCACGCCGGACGACACAGTGGAAGAGGTGCTTGATCTGATCGAGGCGCGGTTTGGCAACAGTTTCGGCACCTTGCGCCCGTTCTGGTATGCCACCGATCAGGGGCAGGCGCGCCGCGCGCTGTCGCATTTTATCAAACACGCGCTGCCGAAGTTTGGAGATTTTCAGGATGCCATGCTGGACGACAATCGTTTTCTCTATCACTCGGTGATTTCGGCCTACATCAACATTGGTCTTCTGGACCCGCTTGAGGTGTGTCAGGCCGCCGAACAGGCGTGGAAAGATGGCGATGCGCCGATCAATGCGGTCGAGGGGTTCATCCGCCAGATCATCGGCTGGCGCGAATACGTGCGGGGCATCTATTTCCGCGAAGGTCCGGAGTATCCGCGCCGCAATGCGCTGAACCATCAGCGCAAACTGCCCGAGTTCTTCTGGACCGCCGACACGAAAATGCGCTGTGTTGCGAAGGCCGTTGAGCAAACGCGGGACGAGGCCTATGCCCACCACATCCAGCGGCTGATGGTGACGGGAAACTTCGCGCTGCTTGCGGGGATCAACCCGCATGAGGTTCATGAATGGTATCTGCGCGTTTACATTGACGCCTTCGAATGGGTCGAAGCGCCGAATGTCGTGGGGATGAGCCAGTTTGCCGATGACGGGATCATCGCCTCAAAACCCTATGTGTCGTCGGGCAGTTACATCGACAAGATGTCAGATCACTGCAAAGCCTGCGACTACAAGGTCAAAGACAAGACCGGCGAAAATGCCTGTCCGTTCAATCTGCTCTACTGGCATTTCATGGATCGCCACCGCGACAAATTCGGGGGCAATCCGCGCATGGGGCAGATGTATGCAACATGGGACAGGATGAAGGATGATCGCAAGGAAACCGTTCTGCGCGAGGCAGATCAGTTCCTTGATAAGCTGTCCAAAGGCGAGCGCGTCTAGCGCTTATTCGGTGGCTGCCGGTTCGTCGGCCGGTGCCTCTTCCGCGGGTTCTTCGGCGGTGGGGGCGTTCGGGCCTGTCAGGGCGCCGTTGATCCATGTGCCGCTGGCTTCCTCGCCCGTGGCATAGCGCATGGTGCCGTCGCCGCTGCGTTTGCCATCCTCGAAGTTGCCTTCATAGATGTCGCCGCTGGCGTAGGTGGCAATGCCGGTGCCGTGGATTTTGCCGTTCTGCCAGCCGCCTTCATAGGTAAAGCCGTCGGGCATCACGATTTTGCCGATGCCATCGCGTTTGCCGTCCTTGAACATGCCGGTATAGATCGTGCCATCGGGGTAGGTGGCGGTGCCTTCGCCTTCGCGACGGCCCTGCACCCAGTTGCCTTCATAGCGGTAGCCGTCGGGGTAGGTCATCATGCCGAAGCCATCGTTCTTGGCGTTCACAAAGCCGCCTTCATAGGTCAGGCCATTGGCGTAGGTCGCGATGCCCTTGCCCTGGATCACGCCATCAACCCAATCGCCTTCATAGGTCGCGCCATCGGGATAGGTGATTTTGCCCTGACCATTGGCCAGATCACCACGAAACTGGCCCTCATAGATCGACCCGTCGGGGTAGGTCACGCGGCCTGTGCCGTCGATCTGCCCTGCCACCCATTCGCCGGTGTAGGTATAGCCGTCCTGTCCACGGAAGGTGCCGATGCCCTGACGCTGGTCATTCTCAAACGCGCCTTCGTAGACGTCACCTGACTTATAAGTAACCTTGCCCTGACCTTCGCGACGGCCCGCCACGAATTCGCCTTCGTAGACATCGCCATTGGCCTGATAAAGCGTGCCGACGCCGTGGATCTGGTCGTCTTGCCACATGCCCTCATAGCGCAGGCCATCGGCCATCGTGATCTCGCCCTTGCCTTCGCGCGATCCGCCGGACACGCGGCCATCGTATTTCGATCCGTCGGCATAAGTGATCTTGGCGTTGCCTTCCTTGACGCCGTTCACCCAGTCACCTTCGTAGATATAGCCGGTGGGGGCGGTCATCGTGCCGCGCCCGTGATGCAGCGCGTTGCGGAACGATCCTTCGTAAACCATGCCGTTGGCGTATTTCATCACGCCCTGACCGGTGATCTTGCCGTCCAGCCATGTGCCTTCGTAGATCGAGCCATCGGCAAAGACGATTTTGCCTGTGCCTTCGGGTTTGCCCTTGGCAAAGCTGCCTTCATAGACCGATCCGTTGGGGAACCGCGCGACGCCTTGGCCACGGATTTCGCCTTCGACCCAGTCACCGCTGTATTCATAGCCGTTGGGCAGGCGATAGGTGCCCTGACCGTGCTGCAACCCGTTCTTAAAGCCGCCCTCATAGACGCCACCGTCATCGTATTGCTTGGTCTGGACGTTGCCGGATTGCGCAAGGGCCATCATCGGCAGGGTTGCCAGTGCACATCCCAGAACGACCGTTTTCACCTTGCCCATTTGCTTTGCTCCGCCCTTGCCGTCGTCACGGGGCATTTGGCCCCGACTGTTCAGGGGAAAACTAGTGGACGGGCCGCTTTGGCACAACGTCTTTTGCCGGTTGGACTTTTACTCCGGCGTGCTTCTGCTATGTGGATTGCGACGAAAGGTGAAAGGTACAACCCATGGCAGACCGTTTTCGCATCACGCTGGCCCAGCTGAACCCCACTGTGGGCGATTTGCAGGGCAATGCCGCCAAAGCGCGTGAGGCATGGGAGGCAGGCAAAGCCGCCGGTTCCGATCTGGTTGCCTTTCCCGAACTGTTCATCACCGGCTACAACGCGCAGGATCTGATGCGCAAACCTGCGTTCTACACCGAAGCGATCGAAGTGCTGCGCCAGTTGGCCAAGGATTGTGCCGATGGTCCTGCCGTTGCCATCGGTGCGCCGTGGATCGAAGGGACGGACCTGTATAACGCCTATCACGTGCTGCAAAACGGCGAGGTGACGGCGACGGTGCTGAAGCATCATTTGCCCAACAACAACGTCTTTGACGAAGTGCGCGTGTTCACGTCTGGTCCTGTCGCGGGTCCGTTTAGCGTGGGACCTGTGCGCATCGGCAGCCCGATCTGCGAAGATGCGTGGCACGAAGATGTGGCTGAAACGCTGGCCGAAACCGGCGCGGAAATCCTGCTGGTGCCGAACGGGTCGCCTTATTATCGCGATAAGATGGAAGTGCGCCTTAACCACATGGTCAGCCGTGTTGTCGAAACCGATCTGCCGCTGGTTTACCTGAATATGGTTGGCGGTCAGGATGATCAGGTGTTCGACGGTGGGTCGTTCGTGCTGAACCGCAAGGGCGAGATCGCGGTCAAGCTGGCGGTCTTTGATGAGGTGATTTCCCACGTCGATTTCGAACAAGGCCCCGAAGGCTGGGTCGCGCTGCCCGGTGAGTTCGTAGCGCATCCCGACAATATGGAGCAGGACTATCACGTGATGGTTCTGTCCTTGCGCGATTACATGCGCAAGACAGGGTTCAAAAAGGTGCTGCTGGGTCTGTCCGGTGGTGTGGACTCGGCGCTGGTGGCGACGATTGCGGCGGATGCGCTGGGCGCGGACAATGTGCGCTGTGTGATGCTGCCGTCGGAATATACGTCGGAACACAGCCTTGAGGACGCCAAGGAAATGGCGACCAATCTGGGCTGCTGCTATGACTTTGTGCCGATCAAGCAGGGCCGCGATGCGATAACCGCCACGCTGGCCCCATTGTTTGAAGGCACCCAACCGGACCTGACCGAAGAAAACATCCAGTCCCGCCTGCGCGGTCTGTTGTTGATGGCGCTGTCCAACAAGTTTGGCGAGATGCTGCTGACCACGGGCAATAAATCCGAGGTCGCGGTGGGCTATGCCACGATCTATGGTGACATGGCGGGTGGCTATAACCCGATCAAGGACCTGTACAAAACGCGGGTGTTCGACATCTGCCGCTGGCGGAACGAAAACCACCGCGACTGGATGATGGCGCCTGCCGGCGCTGTGATCCCTGACCGGATCATCACCAAACCGCCGTCGGCGGAGCTGCGTGAAGATCAGAAAGACAGCGATTCACTGCCCGACTATCCGGTGCTGGATGGCATCCTGAAAATCCTTGTGGATCAGGATGGCTCGATCACGGACTGTGTTGCAGCGGGCTATTCGCGCGAGGATGCCAAGCGGGTCGAACATCTGCTGTATATCAGCGAATACAAACGCTTCCAATCCGCGCCGGGTGCACGTCTGTCGCCACGCGCGTTCTGGCTGGATCGTCGCTATCCCATTGCCAACCGTTGGCGCGATAACGGCTAAGTCGCGGGGTAGGGCGTGTTTTCGGACTGAAGTTCGTAATCCTCAAGCGGGATGTAATACGCCCCCGTTTTGGTCAGCACGGATTCATAAAGCGTGAACTGGGTGGCGGGGATGTCCGGCAGGCTCATGGTGCCTTCGCGCTTCAGAAACTCGCCCAGCCGCGCCTGTTCGTCGCTGTTCATCTTGCCGGGCAGGCGGGCAAAGGTGACATGCGGGCGGAACCTGCGGCGTTCCAGAACCACACCGGCACCGTGAATGCGCGACAGGATTCTGTCGTGCAGTTGGGTCAGAGCCGCTCCGCCATCTGCGCCCAAGGCCAAGGCATGGCCGCCGTGCCCTCCGAGGCTTTCAATTCCGGACAGGGAAAAGCTGAACGCCTGTTGTTTGATCGTGCCCATGGCGTCGTGGATTTCAGACAGATCGGCTTTGGACATATCCCCCAGAAACGCCAGTGTCAGATGAATGTTTTCTTCGGCCACAGCGCGCCCCACGGGGCACCGGTCGCCCATAGCCGCGATCACCTCGGCGTCTGACGGGGGAAGGGGAAGGGCAAGAAAGGCGCGCATTGATTAGTCCTTGGGTCTTTGTCCCCAAGACTTGGCAAATGCAAAGGCGGGGAACAAGGGGAAGCCGCTAGTCCGATGTGTCGCCCATCAGATAGCGCGGGCCATCGCCCTTTTGGGCGGCACTGTCATCGCGATTGTAAAGCGCGCAGCGATCAAGGCTGAGGCAGCCGCACCCGATGCATCCATCAAGATCGTCGCGCAGTTTGGTCAGGGTCGCGATTTTCTGGTCCAGTTCCTGTTTGAAGCCTTCGCTGATAGCCCGCCAATCCTTGGCCGTCGGTGTGCGTGCCTCGGGCAGGTCCGCCAACAGTTCGGCGATGCGGGGCAGAGTAAAGCCGAACCCTTGGGCAATGCGCACGAAGCTAAGCCTGCGAATGTCCGCGCGTCGAAACCGACGGTTCCCACCGGGGGCGCGCATCGGGGTGATCAGGCCCATATCCTCGTAATAGCGGATTGCGGATACGGCGAGGCCGGTGCGGGTCGCGACCTGACCAATGCTGAGAATATCGTCCGCACGCATGAAAAATCCTCTTGATCTAAAGTTAACTTGAGATCGTAGAGTGCGATTCAGGCCGGATCAAGCCGGTGATTTTCGAAAAGGACGACGTAATGAAAATCGGATTGGAACATGTGAACGTGACTGTGGCCGACATTGATGCATCGGCTGCTTTGCTGGGGCGTTTGTTCGACTGGAAGGTGCGCTGGGAAGGTGCCAGCATTCATGGTGGCCGGTCTGTCCATGTGGGGACAGAAGACAGCTATGTGGCGCTTTATCAGCCGACCCATCAAGCCCGCGCCGAGGCGGAAACCTATTTCACCACCGGTGGTATGAACCACATCGGTGTGATGGTCGATGATCTGGATGCCGCCGAAAAGCGCGTCGCGTCAGAAGGGCTGATCCCGCACAGCCACGCCGATTACGAGCCGGGCAAACGGTTCTATTTCGACACCCCTGACGGGATCGAGATTGAGGTCGTCAGCTATGCCTGATTGTTCGGGCGGCGTTAAGCCGACCTAGACAATTTGACCAGTATATGGGAAGGGCACTGCGAACAGGAGACTCGCATGACAACCACCCGTTTCGCACCTTCCCCCACTGGCCACATTCATGTGGGCAATTTGCGCACCGCTTTGATGAACTGGCTGATCTCGCGCAAGGCGGGCGGCACGTTCATTCTGCGTATCGACGATACCGACCCTGAACGGTCGAAAGAAGAGTATGTCGACGGCATCAAACGCGATCTGGAATGGCTGGGTCTGCATTGGGACCGGACCGAGCGTCAGTCCGAACGTCTGGACCTTTACGCGGATGCCGCTGACAAGCTGCGCGGGATCGGTCGTTTCTATGAGGCGTTCGAAACGCCTACCGAACTGGACCTGAAACGCAAGAAGCAGCTGAACATGGGCAAGCCGCCGGTCTATGACCGTGCGGCGCTGGCGTTGTCCGACGATGAAAAGGCCGCATTGCGGGCTGAGCGCGGTGACGGCGTATGGCGGTTCAAGCTGGATCACGAGCGGATCGAGTGGACCGATGGTATCCTTGGCGATATCTCGATCGATGCTGCCTCTGTATCTGACCCTGTCCTGATCCGTGGCGACAAGCAGGTTCTGTATACATTGGCCTCTGTTGTTGATGACACCGATATGGGCGTAACCCATGTTGTGCGCGGCTCGGACCACGTGACGAATACAGCGACACAAATCCAGATCATGGCGGCACTTGGTTTTGACCATCCGTCCTTTGCGCACCATTCGCTGCTGACCGGCCCGCAAGGCGAAGGTCTGTCCAAGCGTCTTGGATCGCTGGCGCTGAAAGACCTGCGTGAAAGCGGGATCGAACCGGAGGCACTGCTGAGCATGATGGCGCGTCTGGGGTCGTCGCAGCCTGTTGAGCTGCGCATGACGCTGGATGAAATCGCGGAAGGGTTCGAACTGTCGCAATTCGGCGCATCGCCGACCAAGTTTGACGTAAACGACCTTTACCCGCTGACAGCACGCAAACTGCACGGTTTGTCTGCAGATGCGGTTTCCGCCGATCTGGACGCGCTGGGCATCCCTGCTGACAAACAAGAGGCGTTCTGGAACGTCGCGCGTGAAAACATCACCACACGCAAGGACATCGCCGGTTGGTGGGACCTGTTCACCAATGGTGCAGAGCCGCTTGTTGCGGACGAAGATCAGGACTTTATCGCAGAAGCGATGACCCTGCTGCCGGAACCGCCCTATGACGCCGAGACATGGAAGAACTGGACGCAGGCGGTCAAGGATCAGACAGGTCGTAAGGGCAAAGGTCTGTTCATGCCGCTGCGCAAGGCCGTCACAGGCATGGAGCGTGGCCCCGAGATGGGGGACGTGATGCCGCTGATGCAGGTGGTCAAGGCGCGCGGTCTGGCCAAGGCATAACTTTGCTATAGTCATTTTGAAAGCTATGGCGCAAAATGGCCTCGCAGACCCTGCGGGGCCATTTTCTTTTGGCATTTGCTAAGTGCGTTTTAGTATCAATTACAGGCGTTTATTTTACATCAATAAAGGGAGTTTAATATACATTTAATTTACAGGATATAGGAAGGTCGGCTCAGAGCTTGGTGTTTGTGCATTTCCTTGCGTGACCCGGGATACCTTTTGTCGAACCCATAAATACGACATTGGATCGATTGATTTCGCATTTTGATACTGTGATGCGATCGCAATTCCCTTTTTCGGTATCCAGCCATCTTTTTTAATTGGAGATGGCGTGAAGGGTGCGGCTTCGAAATAATGTATTTTAAATGAATATTAATCATTTCTGATTAAATGGCGCATTCATTTTTCAGTTTTACCCTGCGTTAATTATTTTAATTCGGCGTGATGCCAATTGTTCGTCAATCCAATCAGTTTCTTCCGCACTCAACTTTTGCGATCTTGGATAGAGCGGCGCGGAACGATCATTGATGATCGGAGCATGCCACCCTGTGGTTGACTCGAAGAACTTCAGCGCGCCTTCAACGCCGTAAACCTCAAGATAACCCTGCAAAACTACATCAAGGTAGGACAGGATGATGGGGTGATCATCGCTTGCGATGGTCGAATTGGCAGGGGGGATTGCGTAAATTGCGATATCAAGCGGCTCATTTACTGCGTGATCGGTGCAATCATTGGCATTTAGACGTTCATAGAATTCTTCACGCTCGTCGAGCGCCGCCCAATCCTGATTTGGGACCTCGGCAATTAGGCCTTCAATTTCGCTGCTTGAATCCGGAATTGCCGTTAGGAAAGCCAACTCTCTTCCGGGGACCCAGCGCCACTCTCTTCGCCATCCTTTTGCGCAAGCCTGAGTTGCACGCTTGTATAAATGCGTTTTCGTGTTTACTAGGGATCCATATCCAAAGAAAAACGATTTAGGCATAGCGGTTATTTTCCATTTCAACTAATAAGAGTAGCAAGCAGTCTATTCTTCAAGTTTATTGCTGAATTGAGGCGACGGTAATGCGGGTAACAAAGCGAACTGATATTGCGCTTAGGGTTTTGATGTTTTGTGCTATCAAGCGCGGCGAACGCATTACTAAGTCCTCCATTGCTCAGGTGTGCAATGTTTCCGAGCATCACCTTGGCCAGATCGTGAATCAACTTGCCCAGCTTGGGTACTTGCGAACCCAGCGGGGACGCAAGGGGGGGCTCGCTCTTGCCCTAGCGGAAGAGGATATCACTGTGGGTGCCGTGTTCCGGTCTTTCGAATCCAAAGTGCCGATTGTCGAATGTCATGACATGGTGACAAACACCTGTCCGCTGGCTACGGCCTGTCGTTTGCGCACCGCGCTCGATTCCGCCGAAGAAGAATTTTACAAAAGTCTGGATGACGTCAATCTTGCGTCCCTCGTCGGCGGAAACACCGAACTTTCGCGCATTTTTTCAGCAAGTTAACCCCTGCGACCTTCTTTCCGAATGGAACACTTGCCAGAGGCGGAAGCTTCGTCTAGCGTCTTGGCATCACAGTGGGAGAACCGACTTTAGTCGGTGCCGAAGGAGCAACCGCCCCGGAAACTCTCAGGCTCAAGGACCGCTGCGATATTATGCTCTGGAGAGTGGTTCGTTCATCGCGGACCCGCCGAAGGGATAACGATCTCAGGCGCGATGCAGGCCTTGGTCTGCTGCAAGGACAGAGGGGGCGTTCCAGGCACGGGGAGGGTCCGTGTCGTGAATGCCCGAGAGCAGCACGTGGCTATCCTATGTGCGACGCGACCCGGGCGGCTAAACAGACGGGGTGCCGCATGGCCAACGGGGACGACAATCGTTTCAAGGAATTTGAAACACAGGATATTTGCGGCTGTGGCGTGCCGCATGGTCCTGGCGAACATCATCGCCACCACCATCACGACCATAGTCACGTCGAAGAAACGGGGCCAAAGCGCACGCCGCTTTATGATCTGCACGTCGAATTGGGCGCAAAGATCGTCGAGTTCGCGGGCTACGACATGCCGGTCAGCTATCCGCTGGGGGTGATGAAAGAACATCTGCATACACGCGAAAAGGCCGGGTTCTTTGATGTGAGCCACATGGGGCAGGTCGTTCTGATCGGTCGCCGTCGAGATGCTGCCGAGGCGCTTGAGGCATTGGTGCCAGTGAATGTGCAGGGGTTGGCCGAAAACCGTCAGCGTTATGGCTTTTTCACCAATGACGCGGGCGGGATCGAAGATGACCTGATGATCGCCAATCGCGGGGATCATTTGTTTCTGGTCGTGAACGCGGCCTGCAAGGATGCTGATATTGCGCGTCTGCGGGACGGGCTTGAACCGGATGTCGTTGTCAAACACATCGAAAACCGCGCGCTGTTTGCTATTCAGGGGCCCGCGTCCGAAGCCGTCATGGCGGAACTGGCACCGGCCTTGAAAGACATGCGCTTTATGGATGTCGCGACCGTTGAAATCGAAGGCGTTGAATGCTGGGTGTCCCGTTCGGGCTATACCGGTGAAGACGGATACGAGATTTCGGTGCCCGAAGCCGCCGCTGTGATGCTAGCGCGCAAAATTCTGGACCATGACGATGTTGAACCCATCGGCCTTGGTGCGCGGGATTCCCTGCGCCTTGAGGCAGGTTTGTGTCTTTATGGGCATGACATCGGAACCGAAACTTCGCCGGTTGAGGCGGGGCTGACATGGGCCATTCAGAAAGTGCGCCGCAATGGTGGCGACCGCGCAGGTGGGTTCCCGGGGGCGGAGCGCATCTTGGAAGAACTCGACAACGGCGCAAGCTGCCGCCGCGTGGGCCTGTTGCCGGGGACACGCGCGCCGATGCGCGAGGGTGTCATGCTTTTTGCCGATGAAACCGCGACCGATCCGGTCGGGAAGGTCACATCGGGTGGTTTCGGGCCATCGGTCGAAGGGCCGGTTGCCATGGGATACGTGCCTGCCTCAATGGCCGAGACAGGGACGACTTTGTTCGGGGAAGTGCGTGGAAAACGGTTGCCGGTAACGGTGGCTGATCTTCCGTTCGTACCGGCCCGCTTTAAACGCTGACTTGTGTAGGGAGTATATACACATGAAATTCACAGAAGAGCACGAATGGCTGCGCGTAGAAGATGACGGCATCGTTGTAGTCGGTATCACCGAACACGCGGCTGAACAGCTTGGCGACGTTGTGTTTGTCGAACTGCCCGAGGTTGGCGCCACCATTTCCAAAGACGACGAAGTGGTCGTCATCGAAAGCGTCAAGGCGGCCTCGGATATTCTTGCCCCCGTCGATGGCGAGATCGTCGAAGTGAACGAAGCGATCGTGGATGAACCCGGCAAGGTCAACGAAGACGCCGAAGGTGAATCCTGGTTCTTCAAGGTCAAAGTCGAAGACATGTCGCAGTTGGACGACATGATGGACGAAGCCGCCTACAAGGCCTTCATTTCCTAATTTCCGACGGGTGGGCGCATCGATGCGCGGCCTGCCTGTCCTGAAAGACAAACGTAAAAACAAGATCCGTCGCGGCCATCCCGTCGCGGCAGGCAACTGATATATTCAAGCGCTAGGGCCTTGGTCCGACCCGCGTTAGCAAGGAGCCTGAGATGCCCTTTCAACCAACCGAATATCTGCCGTACGATTTTGCCAACCGTCGCCACATCGGCCCGTCGCCGTCTGAAATGGCCGACATGTTCAGCGCCCTCGGCGTGGCTGACCTTGATCAACTGATCGAGGAAACGGTTCCCGCCTCAATCCGCCAGAAAGCGCCGCTGGAATTCGGCAAGCCGATGTCCGAGCGCGAATTGCTGTGGCACATGCGGCAGGTGGCCAAGAAAAACAACGTGGTCACATCGCTGATCGGGCAGGGGTATCACGGCACCGTGACGCCGCCTGCGATCCAGCGGAACATTCTGGAAAATCCGGCATGGTACACGGCCTACACGCCCTACCAGCCCGAAATTTCGCAGGGCCGTCTTGAGGCGCTGCTGAACTACCAGACGATGATCACCGATCTGACCGGTCTGGAAATTGCCAACGCGTCCTTGCTGGATGAATCCACGGCCTGTGCCGAGGCGATGACCATGGCGCAGCGCGTGGCCAAGTCGAAGGCCACGGGCTTTTTCATCGATGAAAACTGCCACCCGCAGAACATCGCTGTCATGCGTACCCGCGCCGAGCCTTTGGGGATCGAAATCATCGTCGGCAAACCCGAGGATATGGACCCCGCACAGGTGTTCGGCGCGATCTTCCAGTATCCCGGCACCTATGGCGGCTTGCAGGATTTCTCGGCCCCGATCGAGGCGCTGCACGAGGCCAAGGCGCTGGGTATCATCGCCGCTGATCCGATGGCGCTGTGTCTGCTGAAAGAACCGGGCGCGATGGGGGCCGATATCGCAGTTGGCTCGACCCAGCGGTTTGGCGTGCCCATGGGCTTTGGTGGCCCGCACGCGGCCTATATGGCCTGTCGTGATGCCTACAAACGCGCCATGCCAGGCCGGATTGTTGGTGTGTCTATCGACGCCCACGGCAACCGTGCTTACCGTCTGTCGCTGCAAACCCGCGAACAGCACATCCGCCGCGAAAAGGCGACGTCGAACGTCTGTACGGCTCAGGCTCTGCTGGCTGTGATGGCGGGTTTCTACGCAGTCTTCCACGGCCCTGAAGGTTTGAAGGCCATCGCGCAACGCATCCACCGCAAAACCGTGCGTCTGGCCAAGGGTCTGGAAGAAGCAGGCTTTGCCATTGATCAGGCCGATTTCTTTGACACGATCACGGTTGATGTTGGTCTCTTCCAGAAAGGCGTGATGGAGGCGGGCATCCAGAACGGTGTGAACTTCCGTAAGGTGGGAAAAACCAAGATCGGGATCACGCTGGATGAAACCACACGTCCTGCCACAATCGAACGTATCTGGCGGGCCTTTGGCATCGAACGTCAGGATTTCGATCTGATGCCGACGTACCGTTTGCCGAACAACCTGATCCGCCAGAGCGCCTATCTTCAGCACGACGTGTTCCACATGAACCGCGCCGAAACCGAGATGATGCGCTATATGCGTCGTCTGGCCGACCGCGATCTGGCACTGGACCGTGCGATGATCCCGCTGGGGTCCTGTACGATGAAGCTGAACTCTGCCGCGGAAATGATGCCGATCAGCTGGCCCGAGTTTTCGAACCTGCATCCCTATTGCCCCGCCGATCAGGCGGAAGGCTATGAAGAGATGATCACCGATCTGAACGCCAAGCTGTGCCAGATCACAGGCTATGACGCGATTTCGATGCAGCCGAATTCGGGCGCGCAGGGTGAGTATGCGGGTCTTTTGACTATCGCGGCTTACCATCGTGCGAACGGGCAGGGGCACCGCAATGTTTGCCTGATTCCTGTGAACGCGCATGGTACCAACCCCGCGTCGGCGCAGATGGTGGGTTGGAAAGTGGTTGTCGTGAAATGCGATGATCAGGGGTCAATCGATCTGGACGACTTCCGCACCAAGGCCGAACAGCACGGTGATAACCTTGCAGGCTGCATGATCACGTACCCCTCGACCCACGGCGTGTTCGAAGAAACCGTGCAAGAGGTCTGCGAGATCACACATAAGTATGGCGGTCAGGTGTATATCGACGGTGCCAACATGAACGCGATGGTCGGTCTGTCCCGTCCCGGCGATCTGGGCGGCGATGTCAGCCACCTGAACCTGCACAAGACGTTCTGCATCCCGCATGGTGGTGGCGGCCCCGGCATGGGTCCGATTGGTGTGAAATCGCACCTGACGCCGCACCTGCCCTCGCATCCGCTGGATGTGACCGGTGCTGGTCCGGTGTCAGCCGCGCCCTTCGGGTCGCCGTCGCTGTTGCCGATCAGCTGGGCGTATTGCCTGATGATGGGTGGCGACGGTCTGACCCAAGCGACAAAGGCCGCGATCCTGAACGCGAACTACATCGCGACGCGTCTGTCCGGTGCGTATGACATTCTGTACCGTGGCAAGTCTGGCCGCGTGGCACATGAATGCATCGTCGACGTGCGCCCGTTCGAGAAATCGGCAGGTGTCACGGTTGAAGATATCGCAAAACGCCTGATCGACTGTGGTTTCCACGCCCCGACCATGAGCTGGCCGGTTGCAGGCACGTTGATGGTCGAGCCGACAGAGTCCGAGACCAAGGCCGAACTGGATCGTTTCTGCGATGCGATGCTGGCGATCCGCGAGGAAATTCGCGCGATTGAAGAGGGCAAGATCGATGCGGAAAACAACCCGCTGAAAAACGCGCCCCACACGACCGAAGACTTGGTCGGCGATTGGGACCGTCCCTATAGCCGCGAACAGGGCTGCTTCCCTCCGGGTGCGTTCCGCGTGGACAAATACTGGCCGCCGGTCAACCGCGTGGACAACGCCTATGGCGACCGCCATCTGATCTGCACATGTCCCCCGATGGAAGACTACGTAGACGCGGAATAAGCGTTCAAATCCAAACAAAAAGCCCCGTCTGAGCGATCAGGCGGGGCTTTTCTTTGTCGCGCGGGTAAGAGATCACTCGGCCGCGATTGCTTTTTCTTCGGGTGTCTCAAGCAGGAAGGCAAAGACATCGCGCAGCTTGTCCCACGTTTCCTTATTGGGCGCGCACAGCAGATAGCCTTCGGTCATGTCACCGCGATAGTCGCTGCCGTCCAGCATGGCCGCATAACCACCGGCCTGACGCAGAACCGCGACGCCCGCGGGCTGATCCCACGGGGTCATTTTGCCGAACAGGACAAAGTCGATGTTGCCCTGAACCAGCAGGCGGAATTCGTGGCAGGCGCAGCGGAACATGGTGCAGCGCTGGAATTTTGTCAGCGTAACAGCGGCCTGTTCACGCTTGTCTTCGGGCAGCAGGTACAGCGGCACGCTTCCGGTCAGATCGGCGATATCGCCACCGTCCGAGACTTTGACTTCGCGACGGATGCGGCGGGGCAGAACCATTTCGGCGGGGCTTGTGTGATCAGCCATGATCACATCGTTCATCACCGGATCATACAGCAGGCCGAACACAGGCTGACCATAGCGCAGGATCGCCACCATCACGCCAAAGACGGTCAGGCCATTGGCATAGTTCCACGTTCCGTCCACCGGATCGATGGTAAAGCACAGCTCGGCGCCCGCGATGTCCTTGATCACGTCAGGATTGTCCGAGGCATGTTCTTCGCCTACGATCAGGGCGTGGGGGAACATGATCTGAAGGCCGCGCGCGATCATCGCCTCGGCGGCTTTATCTGCCTCTGTCACCAAATCCTGTGGGCCGGATTTCTGGTCAATCTGATGGGTTCCCAGATTGCGGAACCGCGGCAGGATTTCGGCCTTGGCCGCACGGCGCACGAGGTTCAGGATCTGTGTCTTTTGCGCGTTGGACAGCGGCGCTGTGACAGTGGCGGGTAAAGTTTCACTCATCGAATCGTCTCCTGACGGGAAGTGCCTGTTGGGTAGGCCCCTCTGTCTTTGTGTTCAAGTTATTCGCGGGCACGCAAGACCTGCGCAGGCCGTGCGGCCAATGGACGCCACGCAAAGAACAGACCTGCCAACAAAGTGGTCAAAAGACCGCCCAGCACGATGCCAAAGGCGGATGGCCAGACGACGGCAAAGCTGGTTTCCATCAGGAAGGTCGACACAGCCCAGCCGCCCAGAACGCCTGCGACAATGGCCACGGCACCGGCCGCTGCGCCCAGCAGAGCAGAGCGCAAAGTGAAGCTGATCAGGATGCGTTTCCGGCTGGCCCCGAGGGTTTTCAGAATGGCGGCCTCATAGGTGCGGGCCTGTTCGCCTGCGGCTGCCGCCCCGATCAGAACAAGGAAACCGGTGAACAGCGTTGCCGCCGCGCCCCAGCGCACCGCGCCTGCGACACCGTCCAGAAGAACCGACACGCGGTCGATGGCATCGCGCACGCTGATCGCGGTGATGTTCGGGAAGGCGCTGGCCACTTCGCGCAGAACGCGGGCCTCTTCTGCTGGGTCTGCGTAGACGGTCGAGATGAAAGTATGCGGTGCAGCCTGAAGCGCGTTTGCGTTCAGCGTCATCACAAAGCCCATGCCCGCGTTGGAAAAGTCGACCTCGCGGAACGATGTGATCGTTGCTGTGATGTCGCGGCCAAGGATGTTGACGGTGATCTTGTCGCCCAGTTCCAGTCCGATCTCGGCGGCTTCTTCTGCGGCAAAGCTGACCTGCGGATCACCGGCGTAATCCAAGGGCCACCATTCGCCCGCGACGATGTCCGTGTTGTCGGGCAGTGCGTTGGCATAGGTCACGCCACGGTCACCGCGGATCACCCAGTGATCGCCAGCAACTTCGGTCGCGGGGATGCCGTTGATCTCGGTCACGACACCACGCAGCATGGGCGCGCTTTCGATGCGGGACACGGCGCTGTCGGCGTTCAGGATCGCCAGATAGTCATCCATCTGGTCTTTCTGGATATCCACAAAGAAATAGGACGGCGCGACATCCGGCAGATCGCGGTTGATCGCGGATCGCAGGTTGCCGTCGATCTGGCCGATGGCGGCCAGAACCGACAGGCCAAGACCCAGTGACAGTACAACCGATGCGGCCTCTTCCCGTGGGCCGCCGATTGATCCCATCGCCCACCGCCACGCGGGGCGGCCGCGCATGGCCTTGACCGATTTGCGGGCGACGAAGCGGATAAGGGTTGCGGCAAGCGCGAGGATGATTAGTGCACCCAACAGTCCGCCCGCGGTCCAGAGCGTGATCAGCGCGTCGCCTGAAAACAGGATCGCGGTGCCCACAAGGATCGCGAGCAGGACACCCGTGGCTAAGATGTAGCGCGGGGCGGGCAGCAGGCTGGCGCCCGCCATGGCATCGCGGAACAGGGTGGCGGCGCGGACCTCATCGGTGCGGGCCAGTGGCCAGAGTGTAAACAGAAGCGCGGCTAGCACGCCGTAAATCGCTGCCTCGAACAGCGGCGCGGGGTGGATGCCGAACATGGCAGGCACCGGCAGCGATGCTGTGATCAGCGGCGAGAATAGCACAGGGATCAACCCACCAAGGATCAGGCCCAGTACGATCCCCACCAAAGACAGCGCGCCGATTTGCAGAAAATACGTCTGAAAGATCGTCGCGCGGCTGGCCCCCAAGGTGCGCAGCGTCGCAATGACAGATGTTTTGCGTGATAGGTAAGCGCGGACCGCAGCGGACACGCCGATGCCGCCAACGGCCAGACCAGACAGGCCGACAAGCACCAGAAACGCGCCCATACGGTCGACAAAGCGCGCCGTTCCGGGCGCACCATTCCGGCTGTCGCGCCAGCGGATGCCGGTGTCGCGGTAGCGATCCTCGGCCTCGGCCTTGATCGCGTCCAGATCGGTGCCTTCGGGCAGCAGCATGCGGTATTCGGTTTCAAACAGCGTACCCGGTTCCAAAAGGCCCGTGCCGATAAGATCGGTCGTACGCACCATGGTGCGGGGGCCAAGACTGAACCCGCCGCCGGTGTCATCCGGTTCGGTTTCGATGACAGCGCTTAGGTAAAAGTCCCTATCGGCCAGCTTGAACGTATCGCCGGGCGCGATGCCCAGTCTGTCTGCCAACAGCGGGGCCATAACCGCGCCGGGAAGCGCGTCGGTTCCGTCCAGGGCTTGGGGCAGGGGAATGTCCGGCGATAGCACCATGTCCCCCAGCAGGGGATAGGCGTCATCGACGGATTTCACTTGGGTCAGGCCGCGTTCGGCGGTGTCGCCTTCGCCGACAACGACCATCGACCGGAAGTCGGTCACCTCGGACAGGGCAGTGGACCGGCTTTCCAGCCAAGCGCGCTCTTCGTCGGTGGCAAAGCGGTAGGTAAACTGTGCCTCGGCATCGCCGCCCAGCAGAACGGCGCCCTGATCGGACAGACCCGCCTGAATGGCGGATTTGACCGATCCGACACCAGCAATTGCGGCCACGCCCAGCGTCAGGCAGGCCAGAAAAATCCGGAAGCCCTTAATCCCGCCCCGCAATTCACGGCGGGCAAATTTTGCGGCTGTCTTCAGGCTCATTCGGCGGCCTGCAGGGCTGCCCGGTCAATCGCGCCGTCGGTCAGGCGAATGACGCGGTCGCATTTATCGGCCAACTCGCGCGAGTGTGTGACCATGACCAAAGTCGCCCCGTGTCGGTCGCGCAGACCGAACAGCAGGTCCATGATCGCTTCGCCGTTTGTGCCGTCCAGATTGCCGGTGGGTTCGTCGGCCAGCAGGATTTCAGGGCGCGGCGCAGATGCGCGGGCTAGGGCGACGCGCTGTTGTTCGCCGCCGGACATCTGCGAAGGGTAGTGATCGGCACGGGAGGCAAGGCCCACGGCCTTCAGTTCTTCTGCCGCGCGGTCGAACGCATCGTCGACACCTGCCAGTTCCAAGGGCGTCGCCACGTTTTCCAAGGCCGTCATCGTCGGGATCAGGTGGAAGGACTGGAACACAACGCCCATGTGATCGCGGCGGAACCGCGCCAGTGCGTCTTCGTCCATGGCTGTCAGATCGCAGCCAAGTGCGCTGACGGTGCCCGAGGTCGCGCGTTCAAGCCCGCCCATGATCATCAGAAGCGAGGATTTGCCAGAACCGGACGGCCCGATCAGACCCAGAGTTTCCCCTTTTGTGACGTCCAGAGAGATGCCGTGCAAAATCTCGACAAGTCCGGCATTGCTTCTGAGCGACAAGGTCACATCTTTAAGGGTAAGAACGGTATCGGGCATAAAATGAGGATCCGGCAGATGTTACGTTTATTCACATATGGGGCTTCAAATCGCCTGAGCAAGACGGCGCTGGCCCTGATTTTTTGCACAAGCGCCGTTGCAGCGGAACCGGTCGAGGTTGTGGCGTTGGGGGATTCCCTGACTGCGGGCTATGGTTTGCCGCAAGGTCAGGGCCTTGTGCCCAAATTGCAGGCATGGCTGGACGAACAGGGTGTTGATGCCAAGGTCGTGAACGCGGGCGTATCGGGTGACACGACGCGCGGGGGGCTGTCGCGGGTGGAATGGTCTTTGTCGGATCAGTCCGATGCGATGATCGTGGCGCTGGGTGGCAATGATCTGCTGCGCGGCATTGATCCGACCAGTTCGCGCGAAAACCTAGCTGCCATTCTGGACATAGCGGCCGCGCGCGACTTGCCTGTGTTGCTGGTCGGGCTTGAGGCGCCGTCGAATTATGGGGCCGGCTTTAAAGAGGCTTTCGACAGTATGTATGCAGAGCTGTCGCAGGAATATGACACGCTGTTCATGCCCGATTTCTTTGAAGGGCTTCGTGTGAACGGCGGAACCAACCTGCAAGATGTTCGGGAGTTCATGCAGGCGGACGGTATTCACCCCAATGCCGAAGGGGTCGAGCGGATCGTATCCGTGCTTGGGCCGCGCGTCGAAGAACTGGTTGAGCGGACGCAGTAACCCGTCACTTGCTTTGCATTAATTGGTGCGCGGTTGGTTTGGCCAGGTTGCTTGTTTGGTAACGTTGATGTGCAAAAAAGCCCGCACGATGGCGGGCTGATGTAAGTAGGCTTTGCGCAAATTCCTTAGGGCTTCGCTAGGCCCACCATTCCGTGGCAATCTTCATCGGAATTTGTCGACAGGGACAGCATCGCGCCCAGAACGCCAAATCCAAGGCTGATGGCTAGGTAAACACCAAAGCTTTGCAAAAATCCCAGATCAAACGCGGTCCAGCCAGCCAGAGCCGAAAGAGAACCTACGATGGAACCTGCCATGATCATTACCAATGCCATTTGTCGTGCACCTTTGCATTAACCGCTTGTCTCCATCTCTAACGGTCATTGGGGCGGGAATGTGACAGGGGCTAGGCAAATAAATGAATTAAAATTTTGGAACGCCGATCGGGGTTGCCGCCCGCATCAGAAGTTTTGGCATTTTAGTCAGTATCTTACGGGATATTTCGCCGTATTCGGTCTGGCCAGAAAGTAGCTGCATGTAGGCCTTTTTCATGGTGGAAGACCGTTGAAACCCGTTCAGAAACGGCGCTCGAAGCGTTGGATTGAACAAAAGGTGCCGCAACTGTCGTGCTTGCCACATCGCCAGATGCAAGGGGCGCAGTTGGGCGCGATAGATCGAAAGCGCTGCCTCGGGGCGTCCTTCGTGTAGCGCTGTCTGTGCGGCATCCGCAGCCATCTTGCCGCTTTGCAGCGCAAAGGCGATGCCTTCGCCGGTGATTGGATCAACCAGCCCCGCGGCATCCCCAGCCAGCAGAATGTGCGCCTTGCCGGGTTTTGCACGGGCGAAGCCGAAAGGCAGATATTGCCCCTTAACCTTTGGGGCGTCAGCGATGCCAAGGGTTTTCAGATAGCGCAGCATGTCGCGCCGCATATCAGGGTTACGGGCATGGATGCCGCCAATCCCGATTGTGGTGCTGTCTGCCTTGGGAAACTGCCAGCCATAGCCCCAGTTGGCCGCGCCGAAATCAATGCGCAGCGGCAGATCGGGGGAAAGGCCAGCCGCTTCAACCTCAAGCGCGAAACCTATTTGGTCTGACTCGAAGGCCCGGCCAAACAGACGCCGCGCGACAAAGCTATTCACCCCATCGGCGCCGATCAGCACAGGTGCGGTCAGAACGCTGTGACCCAGATTGACGCTGACCGGTTCCGTCGAGAGATCAATGATGCGAGAGCCGGTAAAATCCTGCGCGCCTGCCTTTATGACCAATTCAAACAGATGCGCGTCCAGTGACCGGCGCATAGTCAGGCGGAGGGGGGCAGGGCTGTGCAATTGCCCCAGCGGCGATCCGAAGGCGTAGAATTCCACGGCATCACGCGCGACGTGGGGCGCGCCCAGATCGCATTGATCAAATATCTGACGGTAAAGCCCCATGGCGCGCTCGGTAAACGCGCCGCCACACAGTTTGTCGCGGGGGAAGAGATGTTTGTCGATCAGCGCGACCTTCAGTCCGGATCGCGCCGCCCAACATGCAGCCGCAGAGCCCGAAGGCCCTGCGCCAATCACGATAAGGTCGAAATGTAAGGTCCGGTTCACCCGTCCGTCAGACGACGGTCACTTTGGTACCGCGCGGAACACGGTCGTACAGGTCGATCACATGGTCGTTGATCATCCGGATACAGCCGTTGGACACAGACAGACCGATGGTCGACGGCTGCGTCGTGCCGTGGATACGGAAGTAGGTGTCACGACCGTTCTGGAACAAATACAGCGCGCGCGCACCCAGCGGGTTGCCGGGGCCACCGGGCTGGACATAGTCGTTGTCGACGAACTCGGTGTACTTATGCGGATCGCGTTCAATCATGTCGTTTGTCGGGCGCCATGTCGGCCATTCTTTTTTGACCTGAATGGTCGCGGTTCCGGTAAATTCCAGACCGGCCTTGCCCACGCCAACGCCATAGCGACGGGCCTGCCCCGGGGCTTCGACGAAGTACAGGAAGTGCGCCTTGGGCGCGACAATGATCTGGCCCGCTTCAAGATCAGAGCGCACCTTGACGGTTTGCGGCATGAAGCGGGGTTTGACGGTGAATGCCAGCGCCGGTGATGCCAGTGTCACCGAAGCTGCGGCAGATGTAGCAAGAAAAGAGCGTCGGGAAAACATAGCGAGTCTCATGTAATTTAGCAGCGGTCCTATTTTGCCGAGGTCACCTCGGGAATCAATGCACAGTCATGTCAACTGCTGTTGAGTTGTTACTGAGCAACATATACGGATGCTGTGGTTTGTTTGCGGTTAAGGCGGTTATTTGCACAACGCGCCCCCATCCACTATGGTTCCCGCATCTGCGTGAGCACCCGTCCGAGATACGGCCTCACTGAACCCATCCCCTGACTTGATTGGATATTTCATGACCGACGTCAAAAGCGGTGACACCGTACGCATTCACTACACAGGCACGCTGGCTGACGGCACGACCTTTGACAGCAGCGCAGGCCGCGACCCGCTGGAATTCACCGTAGGCTCGGGCCAGATCATCCCCGGTCTGGACAAGGCTCTGCCCGGCATGACCGTTGGTGAAAAGAAAAAGGTTGAGATTCCCGCAGACGAAGCTTACGGCCAGCCCAACCCCGATGCGATGCAGAAAGTCCCGCGCGAACACGTGCCCGCGGACATCCCGCTTGAGGTTGGTGGCCAGCTGCAGGTGCAGACACCCACAGGTCAGGTTATGCCCGTGACCGTGGCAGAAGTGACCGAAACCGAAGTCACGCTTGACGCCAACCACCCGCTGGCAGGCAAAGACCTGACCTTCGACTTCGAGGTCGTCGAGATCGTCTGATCTGTCTGGCCCATGTGGTGTGAGTTTGAACCAGTCCCGTTTGGGGCTGGTTTTTTTGTTTGACAGGAGAGTGCGGCTGCGCTTCCTAGGGTTGTATTAATGCATCATTGTCTTGATGTGCGGCAGTTGTTGTAGAGAGCTTCTTGACCATAGACAGCGCCCTGTACCTATTCGCCAATAGGTTTCGCTCGGTTACGAGTGGTCTGTGCAACTATTTAATGAAGCTAGTTTATAGTAGGGAGTTTTACATTGAAGCGTGCATCAGTTTTGAGCGTCTTTCTTTTCGGATTCTATAGCCAAGCCTATGCATCAGACATAGCTGAAGACTTTTATGATAAATCCTATCTTCAGGTGGAGGCGTGTTTCGAAATTGATCCGGTCCAGCGTGAGCAATGCGTAATTTCCGGAATTCAACGATGCGAGAAAGCTCTGGAAAAAGTGCTTTTTCGTAATGGATTGGGGAGTCCGGGGGGAGTCGCTGTGTCCCCGCGTGAATACTGTAACTTTATTGGTCTTGAGCGCGCAGACGAGCACCTGAATGCGGTTTATAACAGGATTTTGAAGCAAGGGCCGCTTATTGCGCACGACGAAACGGCTTTGCCGAATTTGCGCAGCGCTCAGAGGCTCTGGCTTCAGTTTTCCAGCGAATTGTGTTCCGAAGATAATATCGTTGGTTGGCATGCGGGGGGCTCTGGCTGGGGAGCAGTTACCGCTGAGTGCACTACGCGCCTCTCGATTCAGCAAGCCGGTCATTTGGAGCGTTACTTCACAATCTCTGATTGAAGTGCTGCGGGCGAGGTCAGTGGCCGATACCTGATACCGAAGAAGGTTGATGAGCAAGCATGGACGGCGCGCGCGGTGGCGATCCGGACCTATAAACTCCTCGATTTATCCCAGCCAAATCCGAAGGAGTTCAGCGCTGTGCGCCAAGCCCGACAAATCGCCGCCGCGTGGGCGCGCGTCGTCGATGCGCGGCGGCCTTCAGCCTTGATTCCGCGCTTTGGTCCTTAGTCGATTAAGACTTAGTCTCGCTTGCCCGAGAACCGTTCCTGCCATTCCGCACGCTCATCATCTGTGATCTTGCGGAACAGGTTTTCTGGCACGGTAAAGGCGTGGCCGGCCTCTAGGGCTGTGGTCGCAGCGGCGATATCGGACGGCCAGTCGGTGCCCTCGGCGCCCATGGCTTCCAGCATCACAGCGGCGGCGTCGGGGATGAAGGGGGCGGACAAAACGCCATAGAGCGGGATCAGGTTCAGCGCCGTGCGGATCTGCATTGCGGCCTGATCGGGGTCTTCCTTGAACGTGGCCCAAGGGGCGACCTCTTGCAGGTATTCGTTGCCCAGAACCCAGATCGCGCGCAGCGATGCGGCGGCCTTGCGGACCTCGATCGTGTCCATATGTGTCTGGTATTCCGCCAGTTTCGCCGCCAGATCGGCGCGCAGCTGTTCTTCGCGCGCGGTCTCAGTCCCGCCCGCGGGGACAGCCTCGGAGAATTTCGAACGGCAGAATTTGGTGACGCGGCTGACAAAGTTGCCCAGCACGTCGGCAAGGTCTTTGTTCACAGCGGTCTGGAAGTTTTCCCAGGTGAATTCGGCGTCCGAGCTTTCGGGCGCGTGGCTCAGCAGCCACCAGCGCCAGTAGTCGGACGGCAGGATCGCCAGCGCCTGATCCATGAACACACCGCGCCCGCGTGACGTGCTGAACTGGCCGCCTTCATAGTTCAGGTAGTTGAAGGATTTGATGTAATCCACCAGCTTCCACGGCTCTTCCGAGCCAAGGATCGTCGCGGGGAAGGACAGGGTGTGGAAGGGGACGTTATCCTTGCCCATGAACTGGGTGTAGGTCACGTCATCCGCGCCCTTGTCGGTGCGCCACCAGCGTTCCCAATCGGAGCCTTTGCCCGCATCGACCCATTCCTGAGCACAGGCGATGTATTCGATGGGCGCGTCGAACCAGACGTAGAACACTTTGCCTTCCATACCGGGCCAGTCTTCGTCACCTTTTTTGACGGGCACGCCCCAATCCAGATCGCGGGTGATGCCGCGGTCTTGCAGGCCGTCACCGTCATGCAGCCATTTTTTGGCAATCGAGGTGGTCAGAATGGGCCAGTCGGTTTTGCTGTCGATCCATGCGTCCAGCGTATCTTTCATCTTGGACTGGCAAAGATACAGGTGCTTGGTGTCGCGCATTTCCAGGTCGGTCGAACCCGAGATTGTGGAATGCGGGTTGATCAGGTCAACGGGGTCCAGCTGTTTGGTGCAGTTGTCACACTGGTCGCCGCGCGCACTTTCAAAGCCGCAGTTGGGGCAGGTGCCCTCGATATAGCGGTCGGGCAGGAAACGGCCGTCGGCGTGGGAATACATCTGTGTTTCAGACACTTCGCGGATCAGGCCGCGTTCGGCCAGAACTCCTGCGAAATGCTGGGTCAGCTTCTGGTTCTGTTCCGAAGACGAGCGACCGAAATGGTCAAAAGACAGGCGGAAGCCTTTGGCGATCTCGGCCTGAACCTCGTGCATTTCGGCGCAGTATTCCGCGACGGGCTGGCCTGCTTTGGCGGCTGCCAGTTCGGCGGGGGTGCCGTGTTCGTCGGTGGCGCAGATGAACATCACCTCGTTACCGCGGGCGCGTTGGTAGCGGGCAAACAGATCGGCGGGCAACTGAGAGCCCACAAGGTTCCCGAGGTGTTTGATCCCGTTGATGTAGGGAATTGCCGAGGTGATAAGATGCCGTGCCATATGCCTGTCCCTAAGCGAAAGTCGCGTTTGATCTGTCCCTTAACTTATGTCGCGGGCGGGGGAAAGTGTGCGTCACGGCTGTTGTGGCTTTGCAGGCCCGTTGGGGCCTAATTGCCAGCTTTTGGGCGGGGCCATTCGGGCGCGCAGGCGGTCCAGTCGCCAGCGGGGGCTGTCGGGCGTGTGCGCCGGATCGATACGGTAGCGCGTTTCCACACCCGCCGCGCCGCCATCGCCCGGCGTCAGCAGCAGACCAAGGGGGCGGCATTTGCCCAGCTCGGCCCCGCTTTGCGCGGCAAGGTGCAGTCGACGCACTGGTGTCAGGGGCGGCGGGCCGGGCAGATCGCAGATCACAACGGGGGCCACGCCGGACCGCAACGCCTCTTCCATGGACCAGAGCAGGTCTTCGGGGCGGCGGGGGGTGACAAAGACCAGATTGCGCGGGGGCACGATATCGGCCATCGCCACAGGGTTTAACGGATCAGCGCCCCACGCAGGGGCGATCCACAGCACAGGTCCGCCCGTTTTGGCCGCAATACGCAAAGCCAAAGTACGCCGCGCCCGTCCGCACAGTTCATGCACCCGCGAGACCGGCAAGGCGATATCGTCCCACAGCGTCAGGGCTGGTGGCGGTTTGTGTGTGGTCCGTTTCAGCAGGGCATGAGTCATGTGGGTGAATATAAACGTTCGCTAAATGTTCTCAAGGCTGTTCAGCGGCGGTTTTGGTGGCGCACAATCTGACGCCCTATCCGCGTTCGCAGCCGATACCGTCGCCGTCGCCATCCAGACGGTAGATGTCGCGACCGATCACACGCACCGGTCCTCTGACATAGGCTGGACCATTGCCGCGTCCGCTTGAGCAGTCGACGTCGCTTGCGATGGGAACACAGGCACCTGCGTAATTTGGGTCGCAACGGGGGCTGGCCTGTTTTTTTACAGTCGCTTTGATTGCTTCTGGCTTCTTTTTGGCCTCGGTTCCAAAGGCTCTCAGGTAATCCCCATGCATCCATCCAACGCGGCCGTCGGCTGAGACTTTCACCCAGCCATTGGATCGCGTTATTTCGCGGACGGTTTCGCCGTTTTTCAACTGGAACAACCTTTGGTAGCTGGTTTTGGGCCCTTCCCGAACGTTCACGACAGAGCCAGAAACGTAAAGGATTCGCGTTGTCGCGGATGGTTTCTGCAAAGGGGTGACTTGGGATCTAGAAACCTCAGATTCGACAGCTTTCAACTCATATGGGCGGGGCGTTACGGTGTGAGCGGACGATGGCGTGTAGCTCAAATCGTCCTTTGCGATAGCCGCAATAAATACACCAGCAGAGCCGAGAAGGGATAAAAACTTAATATTCATTTAATTTTTCCAGAAATATGGAAAAATGTGCGCCTCTGTGGCGAAAAGGTCAAGCGTGAACGACGTTCGTCACGCCTGCATTGTGACCGCAGAGAGGAGGTCACGCAGCATTTCTGGGTATCACAGTTAGAGTTGTTTTGACTGTTGTTGGGGCTGCGAAATTGCGTTTCCAAAATGCGTAAATTGTCGGTTTTATTGGACCTTTCAGCGCAATCCCGTTAGGGTTGATTCCAATTTTTATTAGTCATTTGGAGCTTGAGAATTATGGCGAAGCCCAGCGGTAAAGGTAAAGGCGGCAACGATGGTGGGGACGGTACCACCGACAGTGGCGGCGGCAAGGTTCGCGGGACGAACGGCAATGACGTGTTCACTTCGACATCCGGCAACGAGCTGTTTCAAGGCCGCGAAGGTACTGACACGCTGATCCTAAACGGGTCGGTCTGGGATTATGACTGGAACATCGAACTGCACGAACGCGGCGTCGACTGGACCATTCTGGATACCACTGGCGCCGATGGCGAGGATTCCCTCAGCAGTGTTGAAATCCTGCAGTTCGACGACGCAACGATTGTTCTGGGCCAGGACACGCCGATGGAAATCATCGCGGATGCGCCGGAACGGTTTGTTGTCTATGAAGATGAGACCGACAGCTTTGATCTGATCATTCAGGATCTTGATGACACCGACGTTGACGTAAAATTCGAGACAGGTCTCTGGTCGCAGGATCGCGACTATGCGGACCTGACCATTTTGCAGAACCTCGACAGTGATCAAAACCGCTACGGCGCACATTCGGTGCAGCGCGTGTACGAGTTCACTTATGATTACGTCGAAGGCGACGTATCGCTGGCCGAAGGCGAAGAATACGTTCAGACGGTCACGTTGCTGGCGACCACAACGTCGTCGGAAGATTTCTTTGGCTACACCGAAGAGGAAACCCGCGCGATCACCTTTGATCTGGTCATCATCGGCCAGAACGATGCGCCGACCATCGGATCATGGGCCAGCTTCAGGACCGATCAGGTCGATGGCGACGTGTTCGATCTGTCCAGCCTTGGTGACGATATCGACAGCGACGATGACGGCACGACGCTGGACTATGAAATCGTCTCGGTCACCCAGAACTACACGTACCACAGTTTTCCTCTGGAATTCACGACCGAGGGCACAAACTTGGTCATGTCAGGGGCGCAACTTCCTCTTGCAATGACAACAGACGAAGAAGCGTGGGCAATCGTGGAAGTGCAGGCCGTGGACAGCCATGGAGCGACATCTGCCACAACTGCTGATATTGACGTTTATGTATCGGGCACCGCGACCGAGCGGGTCCGTGCATCGGTTCTGGATGAAAATGGCAACATTGATCTGTCGTCGGTCACCTTTGCTCCTGAGGATATTGTCGACTACGGCACAGAGATTTTGGACGTCCCGGCAGGCTTTGATCCAAATCTAGTTGAGCCGATGTGGCAATACACGCTGGGTGATGACGCACGCTATATCTCTGCCGGTAGTATCAATGGTTTTGTAATCGATACCGATAGCGTCAGTTCGATTTACGGGGGCTATTCAGCATCTGGCGGAATTGGTGCAGACACGCTTGTCTTCGAACTACAAGGGGCGACTCAACAGTACTTCATGCTGAACGACATTGAGACCGGATACGGTGAAGATGTTGTGATTATTGACATGACAGGAGCGGAGGAGACCGTCCTGTTGGGAACCATGATCGATACCGGTGCGCAGAGCGATCAGGTCGTGATCCGTCAGGACGCATCGATCATCGGATGGCATTCGCCGGAAGTGGATACTGGGTCCGGCCATGATGTGGTTGATATCGAATTTATCTGGGACGGAACGGTCGACTATACGCAGCTGTTGTTGCAGCCGAACGTTTACCTAGGCACAGGCAACGACACTTTCCGCTTTGTCGCGACGTCCAGTACAGGAAATGCCGCTGGATATGATGTTAACTTAGGTGTGGATGCGGGTGATGGTGACGACTATCTAATCATAGATACGTCTGGTTTGCCTGCTGGTGCACCGATCCCAAGTGATCTGGGAGAGGAACTCGACATCTACTACGAACAATATCCGGGCGGTGCGGGCGGCTATATCTCGCTTGGCGCTGGCAGCGACACGCTTGAATTGGCGCTTAGCGATCCGTTTCACGGCGAGCGCACTTTGGTTGTCACTGGCAACGCGTTCTATGAGGAGGGAGCCGACTGGGATCACGTCATTCTGACAGAGTGGACCCAAGCCGATCTTAATATCAACATGTTCACCGATGATTACGGCCGAACTGGGTTCCGCCTATCGACCGATGGCGGTCAGCATGTTGAACTGATCGGGATCCAACAAGTGACCTTTGCCGACGGCACGGATTGGGTTCTGTAAGCTTTTGGATCAACCAGCAGGGCGGGCGCCGGTCCAGTGGCCGTCCTCTAGCAGTTTCTGAATAACCGAATGCAGCACATCCCTGACGGCTGTCTGTGCGCGGGTGGCGGGGCGGTTGCTTTGTGCGACCAGATGCACACGGCGCCACAGTCCGGGGGTGGTGACATGCACGGCTTTCAGGCGGCCATGGGACACGTCACGCGCGACGGCGTGGTAAGGCAGGATTGATGCGCCGTAGCCCGAAGACACAAGGCTTTTGATACTTGCGTAGGCGTCGATTTCGACGGCGATTTGTGGCGTGACGTCGATTTCCCCCAAGGCCAGATCGATCAACGCCCGCAGGCCGTGGGCGGGGCTGGGCAGAACCATTTTCATGGCGTCCAAATCCGGCAAGGCGATTTCGGTCGGGCTGTCTGCGTCGGCGGCAAGGATCAGTACTAGTTCTTCATCCAGTAGCGGCTGCGATGTTACATCCGATCCCTTCGGGGCGCTGTAAAGCACGCCGATGTCCACGCGGCCTTCGGTCAGCCAGTCGGACACAAAGCCGCTCATCCCCTCAAGGATATTCAATGTCACCCCGGGGTACTGGGCGTGGACCGCCTCGATCAACGGGAGGGCGACAAGTTCTGCGATCGTGCCGGGAAGACCGATGCGCACGGTGCCTGTCGGGGCGGCCTCTAACGTGCGGATGTCATCGGTCATGCGGGCGACGTCATCCAGAATGCTGCGGGCGCGCGAGGCCAGCAGGCGACCGGCTTCGGTCGGGGTGACGCCAGCCGCGTGCCGCTCAAGCAACTTGGTGCCCAGTTCGGCCTCCATATTCTTCAGGTGCAAAGACAGGGCAGGTTGCGCCACGCCCAACACCTCGGCCGCGCCGGTGATCGAACCGCGGTCGGTAATAGCAAGGAAGTAGCGAAGCTGGCGCAGGTCCACAGGCGATCCATATCAATTTGTTATGGAGCGTATATGCATCATATATTTGATAAATGATAGCCTGTAGTCCTATCTGGTCTGAACCTGCAAAAGGACCGGACCTGAATGACCCTGATCCAAGACGATTACCAAGACATCCGCGATGGCGTGCGTGCGCTCTGTGCCCAGTTCCCCGCCGAATATCACCGCAAGGTCGATGAACAGCGCGGATACCCCGAAGATTTCGTCGATGCGCTGACCAAAGAGGGCTGGATGGCGGCGCTGATCCCCGAGGAATACGGCGGCTCGGGTCTTGGGCTGGCCGAGGCCTGCGTGATCATGGAAGAGATCAACCGCGCCGGCGGAAACTCGGGCGCGTGCCATGGCCAGATGTACAACATGAACACGCTGGTGCGACACGGGTCCGAAGAACAGCGTCAGCGTATTCTGCCGAAACTGGCGACCGGCGAATTGCGTCTGCAATCCATGGGCGTGACCGAACCCACGACGGGCACGGACACCACCAAGATCAAGACGACCGCCGTCAAGAAAGGCGATAAATACGTCATCAATGGCCAGAAAGTCTGGATCAGCCGCGTCCAGCATTCCGATCTTATGATCCTTCTGGCGCGGACCACACCATTAGCTGAGGTCAAAAAGAAGTCCGAAGGTCTGTCGATCTTTCTGGTCGATATCAAAGAGGCGATTAAAAACGGGATGGAGGTCAAACCGATCCCGAACATGGTCAACCACGAAACCAATGAGCTTTTCTTCGACAATCTGGAAATTCCGGAAGAAAACCTGATCGGGGAAGAGGGTAAGGGGTTCAAATACATCCTGACCGGTCTGAACGCCGAACGGACCCTGATCGCCGCGGAATGTATCGGGGATGGCTATTGGTTCACTGATAAGGTCACGGCCTATGTGAACGAACGCGAGGTTTTTGGTCGTCCCATCGGGATGAACCAAGGCGTGCAGTTCCCGATTGCCGAGGCGTTCATCGAGGTCGAGGCAGCAAACCTGATGTGCCGCAAGGCCGCCGCACTGTTCGATGCGGGCCAACCCTGCGGGTCAGAGGCGAACATGGCCAAGTATCTAGCCGCCAAAGCCAGCTGGGAAGCGGCCAACGCCTGCATCCAGTTCCACGGCGGGTTCGGCTTTGCCAATGAATACGATGTCGAACGCAAGTTCCGCGAAACGCGTTTGTACCAAGTGGCCCCGATTTCGACGAACCTGATCCTGTCCTATGTGGCCGAGCACGTGCTTGGCATGCCGAGGTCCTTCTGATGCGGGCGCTTGAGGGCGTCAATGTTGTTGCTATCGAGCAGGCCGTCGCGGCGCCCTTCGCCTCGTCCCGTCTGGCGGATGCAGGTGCCAAGGTCACCAAGGTCGAACGGCCCGAGGGCGATTTTGCGCGCGGCTATGATGCCGCGGTCAAAGGGCAATCCAGCTATTTCGTCTGGCTGAACCGTGGCAAGGACACCGTCACGCTGGATTTGCGTCAGGACGCCGATAAGGGCGTTCTGGCCGATCTGATCGGACAGGCGGATGTTTTGCTGCAAAACCTGAAGCCTGGGGCGCTGGATCGTTTGGGCTTTGCGCCTGCCGCCTTGCGTGAAGCAAACCCCCGCCTGATCACCTGTTCCATCAGCGGTTATGGCGAAAGCGGGCCAATGGCCGATCGCAAGGCTTATGACCTGTTGATTCAGGCCGAGGTTGGCTTGTGTTCCGTCACGGGTGGCCCGACCGAGCCGTCTCGTGTGGGTGTCTCTGTTGTCGACATCGCCACAGGTGCTGCCGCCTATTCCGCGATCCTTGAGGCGCTGATCCGTCGTGGCATCACAGGGCAGGGGGCCGAAATTCAGGTGTCGATGTTTGACGTCATCGCCGAATGGATGGCGGTGCCGCTGTTGAACCACGAAGGCGGCAATAGCCCGAAACGCATGGGGTTGGCGCATCCGTCCATTGCGCCATACGGGGTGTTCTCGCCCAAATCCGGCGCGGATATCCTGATCTCGATTCAGAGCGACCGCGAATGGCAGGTTCTGTGTGACCGATTTATCGGTCAGCCTGATCTGGCGACAGACCCCCGTTTTGCCACCAATGTGGTGCGGGTACAGAACCGCGATCAGACGGATGCGATCGTAGCCGAGGCGTTCGCGCGGTACGATGCCACCGAGGCGGTCCGTCTGTTGTCCGAGGCCAAAATCGCCTTGGCATCGGTGAATGACATGGCCGCGCTCAGCGATCATCCCCATTTGCGCCGTATCTGTTTTGACAGCCCGAATGGCCCCGTATCAGTGCCCGCACCGGGCGTGCGGTTCGCTGGTGAAGACCGTGATTATGGCCCCGTGCCCGCCTTGAAACCTACCGGAGCTTCCACATGACCGACGTCGATATCGACCACCTGCGCAGCTGGATCGGGCGTGAAGAAACCGCCTCTGAAGGTCTGTCGCCGACGCTGGTCAAGCAATTCTGCACGACTTTGGGTGCCGAGGTGTCCGACGGTGACATCGCCCCGCAGGTGATCCATTTCTGCCTGACCCAGCCCGCCGCGCCGATGGATGCGCTGGGCCGCGACGGCCATCCGGCGCGCGGTGGCTTTCTGCCTCCAGTGCCTTTGCCCCGCCGCATGTGGGCCGGTGGCGCGCTGGAATTCCACGCGCCTTTGCGGGTTGGGCAAGAGGTTACGCGCAAGTCCGTGATCAAGGACGTGGTGATGAAACAAGGGCGCAGCGGGCCTTTGTGTTTCGTCACCGTCGAACATGAAATCCGTGGCGCCGGAGAGTTGGCCGTGATGGAGCGGCAGGATCTAGTTTACCGCGAAGACGGCTCTGGCGGGGCCGCGCCGAAGCCGGTCGGGGACGTCCCGCAGGGCGATCACACAACCAGCTTTATGCCCACCCCAACGCTGCTATTCCGCTACTCGGCCATGACATTCAACGGCCACCGCATCCACTATGACCGCGACTATGCGCAACAGGTCGAAGGGTACCCCGGCTTGGTCGTGCACGGTCCGATGAAGGCGACGTTGATGTGCCACTTCGCGGGAAAGATCGCAGGGAAACCGCCCAAAACCTTCCGCTTCCGCGGCTTGGCACCGGCCTTTGATGGTACGGAAATTACCCTGCACGCCCGTAAGGGGGGGGACGGGATGAAGCTATGGACCGTGCCGGAAGGTGGCCCCGTGTCGATGGAGGCCTGGGCGGGGTGGTGAGCCGGTCAGGATGCCAGAATTTTTTGCGTCGCATCCATAACCCGTTGCAAGACTGCGCGCGGGCCTTCGGCCTCGAGTAGGCCGGTCATCGGTACTTCCAGACCTAAAGGCAAATCATCCGGCAAAGCGCCAACGAAATCGTGCAGGGGGATGGCCCCTTCACCCGGCGCCAATCGTTCGGCGCGGCCTGCGAAGAGCAGGTCGTCGGTTGTATAGCTCGGCATGACGGGTGCATCGCAGAGGTGCGCAAAGCGTAGTCTGTCGCGCGGGATGGCCCGTAGCTGTTCCAGCGTGCTGCCTGATCGGTTGAAGTGCAAGCTATCGACGAGAATGCCCACTTCAGGCCCCGCGCGTTCGACCAAAGCCAAGGCGGACGTCAGGTCGGGCACAACTGTCCACGGAAAGAACTCGAACGACACGTTCAATCCGCGTTCCTGTGCCAAATCGGATAACTGGCCCAAGCGGTCTGCAAGGCGGTTGAGGTCGGGGTCATAGGGCGCGGTGATCACTTCGCGAGCGCCCAATTCGACACCTGCGTCGAGGAAGGGGATCAGGGACTTAACATCGGTGTCAGGTTCGATTTTGACGAACTCGATGTCATGTACCTTCAGCCCAGTGTCTTTCAGCGCGGCCTTGGTGGCGCGCATCATGGCGGGATCGTCCATCAGCGGATAGCCGGGGCTGGCGTCGGTCACGCGGATCAGACGCAGGCCCACGGCGTCAAAACCCACGTCCGCGGCCGCGTGGATCAAGTCCGGCGGGGGAAGGGTGATCGCGGTCAGATGGGCGAGGGAAAGAAGCCGTGTCATGATGAGCTTTCTGCTGCGTGGCGGCCTGCAATAAATCCGAAAGTCAGGGCGGGGCCCAGATTGATGCCGCCGGCGGGGTAGTGCCCGCCCATGACGCTGGCCATGTCCGTGCCTGCCGCATAAAGGCCCGGGACGGGCGTGCCGGTGTCATCCAGAACGCGGGCTGAACCGTCTGTTTGCAGGCCCGCAAAGGTGCCGAAACTGCCGGGGATGACTTTGACCGCGTAGAACGGCGCTTTGAGGATCGGGGCGACGTTGGGGTTGGGTGTGACGTCGGGATCGCCCTGAAGGCGCATGTAGGCCGTCGTGCCACGGCCAAAGGCGGGGTCTTCGCCATTTTCGGCGTGGTCGTTGTAGGCCGTGACAGTGTCGGAAAGACCGGCGGGATCAATGCCGCAAGCATGGGCCAGATCGGCGACGGTTTTGCCGGTTTTCAGATAGCCGGACTTGATCCAACTTTGGTGCGGCACAGGTGCAGGGCGCACGATGCCAAGACCATAACGGCGCAAGAACCGGTGATCGCAGATCAGCCAAGAGGAAGCTTGGGCGCCTACGGGCAGCGCCGTCAGCATGTCGCGGACGTAGTCGTGATAGCCCAGCCCTTCGTTGCAGAACCGTTTCCCGTCCGCCAGCACCCCAATCACGCCGGGTTTGCCGCGGTCGATGATGTGGGGGAAAACGCCTGTTTTGCCATCCGGCCAAGTCACCTCGGACACTGGGCACCACGCACCATAGGACGCCAGATCATCGGCCTGATGGCCGCCTGCATCTTCGCCCAGTCGCAACCCGTCGCCTGTGGAGGCTTCGGTCGCAAGGGCGCGATGGGTTTCGGGGTGCGGGAAGGTTCGGTTGCGGCGGGGCAGGTCGTGGGAATAGCCACCGCTGGCCAGCACGACGCCACGTCCGGCAAGGATATCGATTTCACCATCTGGCGTGTGCAGCGTGGCCCCTTCGACCTTGCCGTCGTTTTTGATCAGACGGGCGACGGCGTGTTCAGGGCGGATATCGACACCGGCATCCAGCGCGCTGCGCAGCAGCCGCCCGACCAGCGCGTTGCCGTTTCGAAGCTGCATGCCCCGCCCGTAAAGGGCCAGATCCATCAGATGGCGGGTCACGCGACGGGTGACATAAGCCAGCGATTTCACCGACCGCATCACCGTCATAAAGGCGCGCAGATCGGGGCCTGCCTGAATGGTCATCCCCCAAAAGGTGGTTTCGCGCATGGGCTTGCGCAGCAGGCCCAAATCCTTGCCCAGCTTCCGCGCGTCATAGGGTTGCGCGATAACAGACCGCCCGCCAAATCCTGCGCCGGGTTGGTGGCTGTAGGTGTCAGGGATCACGGCGCCGCAGTCGAAAGTCAGGTCGGTTTTGTCTTCGAAGAAACCAACCATTTCGGGGGCGGCCTGCAGAAAGGCGTCGACCAGTTCAGGATTGAAATTGTTGCCTAAAACGGCCTCGAGGTATGTGCGCGGTCCGCTGGTGTCTTCGTCGATGCCGTGGCGTTTTGCGACCGGATTGCAGGGGGCCCAAATCCAGCCGCCTGACCATGCCGTGGTGCCGCCGATCACGGGTTCTTTTTCGGCAAGGATCACATGCAGACCCGATTTTGCCGCCGTGACCGCCGCAGCAAGACCTGCAGCGCCCGAGCCGACCACCAAGAGGTCGCATGTTTCAGAAGTGGATGATGAATGCGTTTGCACAGAAAGCTTCCCGATTTTGCGCCAAAATCAGGGGCGGTGGCCTGTAACGTCAAATGCTTTTCTTTGCACCTTTTTAACATCGTGTTAAGTCGCGGCGAGGAGGTGCAGTCATGCCCGAAATGACGCTTAGACAAATCGAAGTGATCCGTGCCGTGATGATGACCGGCACGATCAGCGGGGCGGCCGACATGCTGAACGTGTCTGCGCCGGGCATCAGCCGATTGGTCAAACATACCGAAGAGTCGCTGGGCATCCGCCTGTTCGAACGCAAGGCTGGGCTGTTCGTGCCATCGATCGAGGCCAGCAAGGTCTTTGATCAGGTGCGCGAGGTCTATAAAGGCGTGGCCAACCTGCAAAGCGCGGTGGGCGCGCTGCAGCAGGGCGATGATGTTGTGCTGGCCTTCGCCTCGGCCCCGTCTATCGCCCAGTTCATCGCGGCGCGGGTGCTGAAACGGGTCAGGTCGCGGTATTCCGATCTGTTTATCGATCTGAACATCCTGAAAATCGAAGAAACGGTGGATTATCTGCTGCTGGAACGGGGCGAGTTCGTGATCATGAGTTCGCCGGTGCAGAACGCAGCGGTCGAGAATGACCATATTGCCGAAGGGCGGTTGGTGGTGATTCTGCCCGAAGGTCATCGACTGGCCGAGAAGCAGGCGATTTCGGTTCATGATCTGGCCAAAGAAGACATGATCGGGATCGATCCGAACGATCCCTATGGCCGTTTGATCAGTCAGCCCTTTGCCGAGGCGGGGCTGGAGTTGAAGCACTCGATGCGCGGCAGGTTCGCGCAAACGGTGGTCAGCCTTGTGCGCCACGGGTTGGGCGTGGCCGTTATCGACGAATTTTCCGTGGCCGAGGTCTATATGCCGGGTGTGGTTCGTAAACCTTTGGAACAGCACATCCCGATTTCCACGTTCGTGGTGCGCAAAAAGGGGCGGGTGCTGTCCAACTTTGCCGAATTCACTATCCAGCAATTTCGGCGTGAATTGGCCAAAGCGGTCGAAGATGGGCCGTGGTACCGCTCACATTATTAACATCTTGTTAATCTCAGCTAATAATTGATATTTGCAGTTATTTTCCATCAGGCTCATGACACTAGGGTCATTCGCTGGAATTGCCGGCGAAAGTGAACGTGACTTGATGGGAGGACATCCATGAAACGTTATCTTATCGGCGCCATCAGTGCGCTGGCTTTGACCGCGACAACCGTTGCTGCCGAATACCCCGAAAAAGAAATTCAGGGCATCATCCAGTGGGGTGCTGGTGGTTCGACTGACACTGTTATGCGTTCGGTCACCCCGCACGCCGAAGCCGCGCTTGGCGGTACAGTTGTCATGCAGAACATGACAGGCGCTGTTGGTGCGATCGCGCTGAACTACGTCGCTGACGCCGATGCAGACGGTTACACCGTTCTGATGGGCGCAGAAAACCCGATGCTCTATAAGATCATGGGTCTGGGCGACAAAGACTATGGCGAATTCGTTCCGATCAACATCCTGGCACGCGGCACGCCGCTCTTGGTTGCGAACAACGACGCGCCCTTCAACTCGTACTCCGAGATGATCGCCTACGTAAAAGAAAACCCCGGCACAGTGCGCTTTGGTTCCACTGGCCCCGGTGGTCTGCCGTCTGTTGTGACAGCGATGATCAACGCGGTTGAAGGTGAACTGGACGTTATCGCGGTTCCTTACGACGGTGACGGCCCGGCCCTGACAGGTCTGCAAGGCGGCGCAATCGACGTGATGCCTGCGGTTCTGGGTGCGGCGATCGAAAGCGTTCGCGCTGGCAACATGAAGGCACTGGCCGTTTTCGACACAGCCGAAAACGATAAGCTGCCGGGCGTTGAGGCCGTTGCAGAGGTAAACGACGGTTACAACACATACCTGCCGTGGGGCCCGTTCTTTGGCGTATTCGTACCCAAAGGCACACCTGACGACGCGGTTGCCAAACTGTCTGCTGCTTATGCCGAAGGCGCGAAGAACCCCGAGTTCATCGAGCTGATGGAAGGCCGCGGCTTTACCCTGATGGGTATCTCCGGTGACGAAGCAGATGCGTTCCTGTCCAAGTGGCAGCAAGGCACAGCATGGCTTCTGCAGGACGCAGGTCTGACCAAAGCGTCGCCCGAGGAATTCGGCATCGCGCGTCCGGGCGAATAAGCACCATCCCCGTCGCAGGTCCCTGTGACCTGCCGGACCTTGGACGTCGCATTTCATAAAAGAGGTGCGGCGTCCTTTGACTTTAAGACGACAACACTGGGGGAGGCCCATGCAACACATCGATCCGGAACACCACGATGGCACGTCCGATGCCACACCCGGCGGAGAGCCGGACAAGCGCAGACCGGGAGAGCTGGTTTTTGCCCTTGTGATGTTGCTGGCCAGCCTTTTCCTTTTGAACAGCGCCTACGGCATTGCGGGCTTTGACGCCCTGTCTTCACCAGGGGCCATCCCGATGGCCACAACGGCGGCCATGGTGCTGAGTGCGGCTGTCATTCTGTGGAACACGGCGAATTTACCGTTGGATCGCACAGAAAGCCTGATCAAAGACATCCTGCCGCTGACTGTTGTGATGTTCGCGCTGTTTCTGGTGGCCTTCGGTTTTCTGCTGAAACCCTTGGGCTTTCTGCCCACATCGGCGCTGTTCCTGATCGCCGCGATCAAGATCCTTGGCAAGCGAAGTTGGGTCTGGACCGTGGGCATCGCGGTGTTCAGCCTTGTGGTGGTCTGGCTGATCTTCCGCATCGTGTTCACCGTTCTGATGCCCGCAGGCATCGTGCCCGAGGCCGAGTTGATCCAGTTTTTCCGTAACGTCTTTGCAGGGGGGGCGCAGTGATGGAAACGTTGATGCACTTCCTGACCGTTTTTTCGGACCCGCAGTTGTTGCTGCTGGTTGGTCTTGGCACCTTTGCCGGTGTCTATGTCGGTGCGATCCCCGGCCTGTCGGTGACGATGGCCGTGTCGATCCTGATTTCCTTTACCTTCTCGTGGGATGTCTATCCGGCGATCTCGCTGATGATCGGCATCTATATGGGTGGCGTTTACGGCGGCTCGCGGACGGCGATCCTGCTGAATATCCCCGGTGCACCTTCGGCGATTGCAACGGCTTTGGATGGCTATCCCATGGCCAAACGCGGCGAGGCGGGTACAGCCATTGGCGTGACGACTGTTATGTCCTTCATCGGTGGTTTTATCGGTATCGGCGTTCTGGCGCTGGCGGCACCCTTCGTGTCGGACTTCGCGCTGAAATTTCAGCCGCGTGACTACATGCTGCTGGCGATCCTAGGCATTCTGCTTGTGGGCTCGCTCAGCCAAGGCAGCCTTGTGAAGGGCATCTTTGCCGGTGCTTTGGGCATCGCCATTGGCGCTGTGGGCCGTGACCCGCTGACATTTGCGGAACGCTTCACCTTTGACTTCCGTCTGATGGAGGGTGGCATTTCCTTCATCGCGGTGATGATCGGTATGTTCGGCGTGTCCGAGGCGCTGCTGCAACTTCACCACGTCGATAAAGACGCTGTGCGCCAAAGGATCACCCGTATTGTGCCGTCGCTGGCGACGGTCAAGAAACACCTGCCGCTGTCTGTACAGACCTCGGCCATCGGGGTGACCATTGGCGCACTGCCGGGCACTGGTGGCGATATCGCGGCGCTGATGGCCTATGACCACGCCAAGCGTGTCACCAAGAACCCTGATCGTGAATTCGGCGATGGCGCGATGGAGGGGCTTGTGGCACCCGAAACCGCCAACAACGCCGCCGTGGGCGGGGCCTTTATCCCGATGATGACACTGGGCATCCCCGGTGATGCGGTCACCGCAATCATGATCGGTGCGCTGTTCATTCACGGCCTGAACCCCGGCCCGATGCTGATGATCGACCAGCCGGATATGTTCTGGTTCATCGTTGGCTGTCTGGTCATGGCGAACTGCTTTATGCTGTTGTTCGGCCTGACAGGGATCAAGCTGTTCACCAAGATCGTCGAAATGCCCCGCAGCGTGCTGATCCCGTTGATCATGCTGCTGTCAATCGTGGGTGCGTTTGCGGTGAACAACTCGATCACCGATGTCTACTGGATGCTGGGCTTTGGTGTCTTTGGCTACTTCATGCGCCACTACGGCTATCCGCTGGGGCCGGTCATTCTGGGCGTGATCCTGTCGCGCCTTCTGGACGACAACTGGCGACGCGCGATCATTTCGGAGCGTGAAGATCTGGGCAACTTCTTTGCCGGTGTCTTCGGCAGCCCGCTGTCCACCGTTCTTCTGATCGCAGTGGTTCTGATTTTTGTCAGCCAGACACCGGTCTGGGCATGGGGCAAATCCCGCATCTTCGCTAAAAAGGAAAACACCTGATGACGGCCAAGCCGGATCTTAAACTGGGTCTGATCGGCGACAATATCGCGCGGTCCCGCTCTCCCTTGCTGCACCGGCTGGCTGGCCAGCAGAATGGCATGGAGGTGCAGTATGACCGTCTGATCCCGAAGGATATGAACGAAGATTTCGATACTGTGTTCGGCAAATGCGTCGAGCGCGGCTATCGCGGGATCAACGTGACCTATCCCTACAAAGAACGCGCGGCCAAGGTTGTGACCATCGACGATCCGATGGTCCGCGCCATCGGTGCTGTGAACACTGTTCTGTTCGAGGCCGACGGTCCGAAAGGCCAGAACACCGATTACAGCGGCTTTATCGCGGCCTATCGTCAGGCCCGTTTTGACAAAGCGCCGGGCGTTTGCTGTCTGATTGGCACCGGCGGTGTGGGACGTGCGCTTGCCTTTGGTCTGGTCGAACTGGGCGCGTCGGAACTGCGGCTGGTGGACCGTGAAGCAGACAAGGCCAAGGCGCTGGCGGATGAGCTGGCAGCTTTGGGCAGCAACACCAAGATCGTTGTGGAAACAGACGCGGTCGTTGCTGCAACCGGTGCAACAGGTCTGCTGAACGGCACACCTGTTGGCATGGTCGGCTATGGCGGCACACCGCTGGTGGCGTCGGCAATGGACGGCGCGGAATGGGCCTTTGACGCGGTCTATACGCCCGTTGATACGCAATTCCTGACCGATGCCGAGGCTGCCGGTCTGGACGTGATTTCCGGTTACGAGTTGTTTTTCTTCCAAGGCGTTCATGCATGGGCTCATTTCTCTGGCACGCCGCTGGATCAGGACGGGCTGCGCACAGCGCTGCTTGAATCGGTCGAGCCAGAGCTGAAGTCCGCTTAACGCGGCGATCAAGGCGCGGGGATGCCGGCGCTGGTGTGACAGAGAAGGACAAAAGATGAAGACTTCAATCGCGACCGTCTCGATTTCCGGAAACCTTCGGGAAAAATTGCATGCCATTGCCAAGGCTGGCTTTGACGGCATCGAAATCTTTGAACAGGATTTCATCGCCGACGAAGGCACCCCGCGTGAAATCGGCCAGATGATCCGTGATCATGGGCTCGAGATTACCTTGTTCCAGCCATTCCGCGATTTTGAAGGCCTGACAGGCGATCTGCGTCAGCGGGCCTTTGACCGCGCAAAGGCCAAGTTCGACACGATGGCCGAACTGGGCACAGACCGTATTCTGGTTTGTTCCACGGTGCATCCTGCCTCGGTCGGCGGGATCGATCGTGCAGCAGATGATTTTGCGGAACTGGGTGAAATCGCAAAGCCTTACGGCATTCAGGTCGGGTATGAGGCGCTGGCATGGGGCCGTCACATCCATGATCACCGCGATGCATGGGAAATCGTGCGCCGTGCCGATCATCCCAATGTGGGTATCATTCTGGACAGCTTCCACACGCTGTCGCGCAAGATTGATCCGAACTCGATCCGCAGCATCCCGTCGGACAAGATCGTGTTCGTGCAGTTGGCCGATGCGCCGCTGATCGACATGGATCTGCTCTATTGGTCGCGCCACTTCCGCAACATGCCGGGCGAAGGCGATCTGCCCGTGACCGATTTTATGCGTGCGGTGGCCGCCACCGGTTATGACGACTGGATTAGTCTTGAGATTTTCAACGACCAGTTCCGCGGCGGACGCCCCGTCGGGTTGGCGCGGGATGGCTATCGGTCGTTGATCGCCCTGATGGACGACGTGCGCCGATCCGAGCCCGATATCGCGGCCACTGTTCCGGATATTCCGGCGCGTCTGACCGTTGATGGCGTGGCGTTTGTAGAATTCACCACGCGCGGGTCCGAGGCTGAAGCTCTGGGCAAATTGCTGTCCTCGATGGGCTTTACACACGTGGGCAACCACGTGTCGAAAAAGGTGGCGCTTTGGCAGCAGGGCGATATCCGTATCGTGCTGAACCAGGAAGGAACCGGCTTTGCCGGATCGGCGTACACGATGCACGGCACCTCGGTTTGCGACGTAGGGCTGCGCGTGTCCAATGCGACTGATACGACCATCCGCGCCAAAGCATTGGGCGAGGACCTGTTCAGCCAGCCAGTTGGCCCCGGTGAATTGGAAATCCCTGCAATCCGCAGTGTCGGCGGCAGTGTGCTGCACTTTATCGACGACGCCAGCGGTCTGAGCGATGTGTGGGACGTGGAATTCCGGCCATTCGGGCAAGGGCCCGAGAATAAAGTGGGCCTGTCACTGATCGACCATGTGGCCGAGACGATGAACTATGATGAAATGCTCAGCTGGTCGCTGTTCTACACCTCGATTTTCGACATGAAGCGCGCGCCGATGAATGACGTGATCGACCCTGACGGGTTGGTACGCAGTCAGGCGATTGAAACGCCGGACGGACAGGTGCGGATCACGCTGAACGGCGCGGAAACGCACCGGACGCTGGCGGGCAGCTTCTTGGCCGAAAGCTTTGGTGGCGCGGTACAGCATCTGGCATTCCAAGCGGACGATATCTTTGCCACGGCTGAGGAAATGGCGGGCCTTGGGTTCGAACCGCTGCCGATGACAGGCAACTACTACCGCGATCTGAAGGCGCGGTTCGCGATTGATGATGCTCATTTGGAGAAACTTAAAGCCTATCACATCCTGTACGATGAAGACGGGCAGGGCGGGTTTTATCAGTTCTATTCGAAACCTTTTGCGGGCGGCTTCTTTTTCGAGATCGTGCAACGCGTCGATCAATACGACGGATATGGCGCGCCGAACGCACCGTTCCGCATCGCGGCGCAGAAACGCCTGATGCGCCCAAAGGGCATGCCCAAGTCGTAAGGCGTCGGGTCGGGCCTAGATGTTTTCCGGTGTGAAAATGTCAAAGCCCAAGGCTACCCGTTGCGCCCCTGCGGCTGGGCCAAGGTCTTTGGACTTGATCATGGTGGCGATGGCTTCGCGGGCGAAGGCCTCCATCGGGTGGGCGATCAGCATGGTCAGTGTCCCGTCAGCCAGCGCGCTGCGGGTGACATCGAACAGCTCATAGCCGACAGCCACGAAATCATCGCGACGCGGATTGTCACGCAGGGCACCGATGGCCCCCGTGATCCCGCCACCCGAGATGAAAAGGCCGCACAGGTCAGGGTGATCGCGCAGCATCTGCTCAACGATATCACGGGCTGCAGCGGCGGACTCGTAGGTCGCCTGAGGTTCCAGCAGGGTGAAGTTGGGATTGTATTCCCGCATATAGGACCGGAAGCCGCTTTCGTTCATTTCCTGATTGCGGAAGCGGTGGTTGCCCACAAGGATGCCGATCTTGCCGGGATTGCGGACCATTTTGTCAAAGGCCCACGCGGCGGTGCGGCCGATCTTCCAGTTATCAAGCCCGACAAAGCTGACATTCCCGCGCGCTGACAGGGGGCCGATCAGGGCCGCGACTGGCACGCCGTTGTCCAGAACCGTGTCGATGGCATTGGCGACGATAGGATGCTGTGCCGCGACAACGGCAATCGATTCGCATCTTTCACCCAATGAGATGATCTGTTGGGCCACGTTTTCAGGTGAAAGGTTGCTGACGAACTCGAGCGTCAGTTTGATCCGGCAATTCGGATGCATCTCAGCTGCGCTGCGGATCGCATTCCCGAGTTCGTCGTAAAACGTCCTGCCGCTTTGCTGGAGCAGAACACCCAGATGATAGGTTTTTCGTTGTGCCATAACGGATTGCGTCATGGCACCAAGGCCATAGAAGCCGATTTCTTCAGCCGTTCTAAGCACCGATTCCCGCGTCGATTCGCGCACGTTTTGGGCGCCGTTGATGATTCTGTTCACTGTCGAAACCGAAACCCCAGCGGCTTCGGCGAGATCGGGAATGGTGGGGCGTTTCATTGTGCCTCTTTCGTATCATTTTATCTCATTCAGGAAATGATCTGACATGTTTTGAAACGAAATTGCAACGAAATGTATCAGACTATTGATCGAAAATGTGTCGTTCTGGCAGAACCCAGGTCCAGCAAATCTTAGCGCTAACAAGTGGCGCTTGATTGCGGATGGGAGGGAATGAATGGACGATCTGCTTTACGGCACACGCGACAAACGCGGCAATTGGGCCCCGAATGAACAAGCCAAGCCAGCTCCTATCTGGCAGCGCCCATTCAGCCTTCGGAAGGTTCTTGCCTGGGTGCCGGAGTATTTGTGGCCGTGGAATGCGTTCCATCTGGCGACAGCGATCATTTGGGTCACGCTGCTGATCCCGAGCTGGGAAAGCCTCGCGACGCTTTCCATCACGAATTACTTTTGGCTGTATGGCCTGAACGCGGCTGGACTGTTTGTCTTTCTGGGCAGCTTCGAGCTGATCTACTACGTCAAGCGCAAGCAGGGGAACCGGTTCAAGTACAACGGCAAGTTCCCGTCGGAAAACCCGTCAGACGTCTTCTGGTTCAAAAGCCAGAACATCGACAACTTCCTGCGGTCGTTCTTTATCACCGTGCCGCTGTGGACGGTCGTCGAGATTGTGATGCTATGGGCCTATGCCAATAGCTGGGCCGTCTGGCTGCCATGGACGACGCATTGGGTCTGGCTGACGGTGGTGATCCTTTTGGCACCGGCCGTACATGAGATCTATTTCTTCTGTCTCCACCGCCTGATCCATACGCCGTTCTTGTACAAACACATCCATTCCGTTCACCACAACTCGATCAACCCGAGCCCATGGTCGTCGCTGTCGATGCACCCCGGTGAAGGTTTTCCTTACATGGCCGAGGCGTGGCTGCACCTGCTGATCCCGTCCAACCCGATCTGCGCGTATTTCACGCTGCACGCGGCTGGCTTCGGGGCGATCAACGGTCACCTTGGCTTCGAGAAACTCGAACTGACCGAAGACACCACTTTGGATAGCCACGCCTACGTTCACTACCTGCACCACAAGTACTTTGAGGTGAACTACGGCGGCGACGGTGTTGTGCCCCTCGATATGCTGTTCGGCACTTGGCACGACGGCTCGAAAGAGGCGGACGAGAAGATGAAGGCGCGTTTCCGCAAGAAAAAGGAAAAGCAGAATTCAAGAAAACCAACGGCAACGCCTGCGGAATAGGTCGACTGACCTGAAGAGCTGCGCTGGGAGGCGCAAAACGGCCCCACGGCCACAACCAATGTCACCCGTAAGAGGAACGGGACCACTAGGGAGGAAATGACATGAAACTGAAGGCAATCATCACGGCGGCTGCGACCGCCACGCTGATGGCAACGGGCGCATATGCGCAGGACATCGCGGTTATCGCGGGCTCTGTCGAAGATGCGTTCATGGACAAGATCAAAAAAGGTGTCGATGACGCGACACACATGGTCGAAGCCAACGGCGGTACAGTTCAGTACCTGCGTACACAGAACTATGAAAACTTCGGTCCCGATCTGGTGACACTGATCAACCAGGCGGTTGCACAGGGCGTTGACGGCATCGCGATCCCCGTCTGGGTTCCGGACGCACAGATCCCCGCGCTGCAAGCAGCAAGTGAGCAGGGCATCAAGATCATGCAGTACAACTCGGGTCTGCCGGTTAAAGCTGACATCAACGCGATCAACTACTTCGGTTCCGACGAATACGAAGCGGGCTTCGGCGGTGGTAAGTACCTTGCTGAAAAGGGCGCGAAGCACATCCTTTGCCACATCCAGGTTCCGGGTGCGATCAACCTTGAAGAGCGTTGCCGCGGTGTAACCGACGGTGCCGCAGCGGCTGGCGCGAAAGTGACTGTTCTGAACACACCTGCGAACCTTGACGGTGACGTCACAGGTACAGCCGAGGCGCTGAAAGCGGAATTCATCGGCGACAGCTCGATCGACGCGATGGTATCCTGCGCGGACTTCGGTGCGGCAGCGGGTGCAAACGCAGTTGAGCAGACCGGTCTGGACATCATGGTTTCCGCCTTCGACTTCTCGCCCGCATCGCTCGAGCGTATCTCGGCCGGTACCCAGACAATGGCTATCGACCAGCAGCCTTATCTCCAGGGCTTCCTTGCAACGTCCATGCTGTTCGCCAACCTGAAGTTTGGCACAGAGATTTCGACAGATCCGGTTCTGACCGGTCCGGCGATTATCGACGCAGCTAACGTTGACGCTGTCAAAGCAGGCGCAGCACTCGGCGCACGCTAATCAGCACATTCGCCCGGCCGGCCCATGCTGGCCGGGCAACTCATTGCGCCCGTAACATCGGATATGCGCAAAAGGCAAAAGTTCACCTTGGGGAATAAAATGGCGGACACACAATCAACAAAGAACGAGTCTTCAGAAGGAGGGTTTTCACTCCTCAGCTTGTTCAGACGCCCAGAAGCGGGCGCGGCAGCCGGTTTCGTACTGATCTTTCTTTTCTTCAGCTTCTTCGGTTGGGATAAGAACTTTCTGACACCGCTCGGCGCATCGACCTGGCTCAACTTCGCCTCCAAGGTGGGTATTATCGCTATTCCGATCGGATTTCTCATGATCGCGGGCGAGCTGGATATTTCGGTCGGGGCGGTTATCCCTGCCGGTGGTATCGTGCTGGCCATGGCGGTCGAGATCTTCGGTTTCAATTTCTGGGTCGCAGTCCTGTTCAGCTTTGCTGTCGCCGCCGCCATCGGCTGGATCAACGGGATGCTTGTGACCCGCACGCAGGTGCCGTCGCTGATCGTAACCCTTGCCACGCTCTTCGTTGTGGCCGGTCTGAACGCCTATATCTCCAAGCAGATCGCGGGCACCACGCAGCACAGCCTGCCCGACGCGGGTGTCATCTCTGAATTCCTGATGGGTGATTACCATTCGCTGGTGATCGGTGAGGGCGAAAGCGCGTTCACGATTTTCCGCAGCCTGCAAAGCTCGTTCTTTATCTGGATCGTTGTGGCGATCATGTGCTTCTACATCCTGCACGTCTCGCCTTGGGGCAACTGGATCTTTGCCATGGGCGGTGATCAGGAAAGCGCCCGCAACGCAGGTATCCCGACCAACCGTCTGAAGATCGCATTGTTTATGTTGTCAGCCATGGCCGCCGCACTGGTCGGCATGACCGAAGCGGTTCTGGCGAACACGGCAAGTACGACAACCCAGTTCGGTATGATCTTTAACACCATCATCTGTGTGGTTGTTGGCGGCGTGCTTCTGACCGGCGGTTTCGGGACAGTGACAGGGGTTGTGTTCGGCACGCTGACATTCGGCATCGTGTTCCAGGGCATCAACTTCACCACCTTCGACAAAGACCTGAACATGCTGTTCATCGGCGCGCTTCTTCTGATCGCGGTTCTGATGAATGACACCTTCCGTAACCTCGCGACCAGCGCGTCGACGTCCAAGAAGAAGTGAGGTCTTAACGATGTCTGATAAAGCTCCTGTA
>NZ_CEYADA010000017.1:0-56699 GCF_982780845.1 Thalassococcus sp. | reverse complement strand
GGGAACGCCCGCATTGATGCGCGCCAGAGGTGTGCCATGAAGCTTGGTCAGGGACGCAACGCGCGCGACCTCTTCCACCAGATCGGCCGCGCGCTTAAGATCAATTCGGACGCGCGGTATCGCGTTGACCGCGGTATTGATCCGGCATGGACGCCGATTGGCATCGAACACGCGACCCGCATGATCCTTGATCACGCAGGCGGCGAGGCATCCGAGGTTGTGATTGCCGGTGCTGTTCCCGATCATTCCCGCGCCTACAAGCTGGACACAGACCGCGTTGTCAGCCTTGTCGGTATGGAAATCCCCGCAGAAGAACAGCGTGCGACTCTGAGCGCGCTGGGCTTTGAACTGGATGGCGATATGGCGTCTGTTCCGTCGTGGCGCCCCGATGTTCAGGGCGAGGCCGATCTGGTGGAAGAGGTCGCGCGCGTTGCGTCCCTGACCAAGCTTCAGGGCAAACCTCTGGCGCGCATCAATGCGGGCGTTCCCAAGCCGATCCTGTCGCCGCTGCAAAAGCGTGAACAGGCCGGGCGCCGGACCGCTGCAGCGCTGGGCTACAACGAATGCGTCACCTACAGCTTTATCGACAAAGCCTCGGCCACGCTGTTCGGCGGTGGTGATGATGCGACCATGCTGGCGAACCCGATTTCGTCTGAAATGAGCCACATGCGCCCGTCGCTGCTGCCCGGTCTGTTGCAGGCCGCAGCGCGTAACCAGTCGCGCGGCTTTGCCGATCTGGCGCTGTTCGAAATGGGGCACGTCTTTGCTGGTGGTGAACCGGGTGAACAGACGCTGATGCTGGCGGGTCTGCTGGTCGGTAAGACCGCGCCCAAAGATGTGCACGGCGCATCCCGCGCGGTCGACGTGTTCGACGCCAAGGCCGATGCCGAGGCGCTGATGGCCGCCATGGGTGCCCCTGCAAAGATGCAGATTCTGCGCACGGGCGAGGCATGGTGGCATCCGGGCCGTCACGGCGTGATGTGTCTGGGTCCGAAAAAGGTTCTGGGCATCTTCGGCGAAGTCCATCCCAAAGTCCTGCAGGAAATGGACGTGAAAGGGCCCGCCGTGGCCTTTACCATCTGGCCTGCGGAAATTCCGATGCCCAAGAAAACAGTCACCACGCGCCCTGCGCTGAAACTGTCTGACTTGCAGCCGGTTGAACGCGACTTTGCCTTTGTGGTCGACGCTGACGTTCAGGCGCTGGATCTGGTGAATGCCGCCGCTGGTGCGGATAAGGCACTGATCGAAGACGTGCGCTTATTTGACGAATTCATCGGTGGTTCGCTGGGCGAGGGCAAAAAATCCTTGGCCATCACCGTTCGGATGCAGCCCAAAGACGCGACACTGACCGAAAAAGAGATCGAAGCCGTTGCTGGCAAGATCGTGGAAAAGGTCACCAAAGCCACCGGCGGTACGCTGCGCGGCTAAAGGTTCAGGCGGCCGCGCCGAAACGCGCGGTTGCCTTCAGCCCGTCATGGGTTAGCTTTCAAGCCAACACTGGAATAGGAGGCGAGCACATGGGACTGAACGTATATTTGTCGGGTGAAATCCACACAGACTGGCGCGAGCGCATTATCAGCGGCGCGCAAGGGTTGGACGTGACGTTCTCGGGGCCTGTGACGGATCACGCAGCCTCGGATGATTGTGGTGTCGCGATCCTTGGCGGCGAAGACAAAAAGTTCTGGCACGATCGCAAAGGCGCGTTGGTCAACAGCATCCGCACCCGCAAGGGGATCGAGGATGCGGATGTTGTGGTTGTCCGTTTCGGCACCGAATACAAACAGTGGAACGCCGCCTTTGATGCGGGTTTTGCAGCCGCTTTGGGCAAATCCATGATTATCCTTCAACCCGAACAGCACGATCACGCGTTGAAAGAAGTCAACGCTGCCGCGCAGGCCGTTGCCCGCGAACCCGAAGAGGTCGTCGAGATTTTGCGCTATGTTCTGACGGGATCTCTGCCCGGTTAACGACGCGACCAAAGTGGCATTCCATCACGAATGCCACTTTTTGACGCATCTTTTTGAAAATTCCCGCTGACAGATATTCGAACTTGTCTATGCTTGCCCCAGCCGTATCGAAAAACGGCATGTTTAAATGTGGGGACACTGGGAATGCTTAACGAATTCAAGGCTTTCATCGCCAAGGGCAATGTCATGGACATGGCTGTTGGTATCATCATCGGCGCAGCTTTCACAGCGATTGTGACATCGCTGGTCGGCGACCTGATCAACCCGATCATCGGTTTGTTCATGGGTGGCGTGGACTTTACCAACAACTATGCGGTTCTGTCGGGTGACGTTGCAGAAGGCGCAAGCCTCGAAGCAGCACGCGAAACTGGCGCAGCTGTTTTCGCCTACGGTTCTTTCTTGATGGCGGTCATCAACTTCCTGATCATCGCGTTCGTCGTCTTTGTTCTGGTCAAGTGGGTGAACAAGATGAAAGACGCAGCAATGAAGCAAGAGGACGAGCCCGCAGAGGCGGCTCCGGCTGGTCCGACCGAGCTGGATATCCTGATGGAAATCCGCGACTCGCTGAAAAAGTAAGTCGTCTACTTCGGAAAAAAGAAGACCCGTCGCATTGCGGCGGGTCTTTTTCGTTTTATTCGGGGCGTCTTATTTGACTTCGGTTTCGACTTCGATGTTGCCCTGTGTCGCGTTGGAATAGGGGCAGATGAAGTGGCCGCGCTCGGCGATTTTTTCCGCCACGTCTTTGTCGACGCCCGGCATTTCAACGACCAGTTTTACCTTCAGGCCAAAACCGCCATCGCTACGGGGGCCGATGCCGACATGTGCGTCGACAGTCGCATCTTCCGGAACGGTGCCCAGTTTTTCGTTCTGCGCCGCAAAACGCATCGCGCCAAGGTAACAAGCCGCATAGCCCATCGCGAACAGCTCTTCGGGGTTATGGCCCGCACCGGAACCACCCAGTTCTTTCGGGCTGGTCATGGTGACGGTCAGCATGCCGTTTTTCAGCTTGGTAAGCCCGTTGCGGCCACCGCCAGTTGCATGGGCTTCGGTCCAGTATTTTGTGTCGACGGACATGATATATTCCTTTGTGCACGATTTAATCTTATGCACTATGTATGTCGCATAGCCGCAATGTCAATCTCTTGCGTAAAAATCGCGCGCGATATAAATTGGGGACATGGCACTCGCACCTTCGGATATGTTCTGCTTTTCGCTGTACTCGGCGACGCATGCGATGCAGCAGGCTTACCGCCCGTTGCTTGAAGACCTGGGCGTGACCTATCCGCAGTATCTGGTTCTAAGTGCCCTGTGGTCATCGGACGGGCCATTGACCGTGGGCGGCATCGGTCAGCAGGTTCAACTGGATTCGAGCACACTGACGCCGTTGCTGAAACGTCTTGAGGCCGCTGGGCTTGTGCAGCGCAGCCGAGATCCCAAGGATGAACGCCAAGTGCGCGTCGCCTTGACCGAGAAGGGCGCCGCGCTTGAGGCCAAGGCCGCGCATATCCCCGAATGCATCTTGGAAAAGACCGGACTGGACATCGAAACGCTACAACGCCTGAGGGCCGAGGTGTTGGCCGTCGCGGATAAGCTGCGAGCCACTGGCGGATAAGGATTGTACCTTTTCCCGCGCAGTTGTTGGCAAAGTCGATCTGTCGCCTTGCCCCATGCATCCCCATTGACTAAGACGGCGCCGACGCCGAGACGACGGAGACCAGAATGACACAGGCACAGCGTATTGCCCTTGGGTCCGTCGTGGTGGGGGCCGTTGTGCTGGTGGTCAAACTGGCCGCGTGGTTCTTTACCGGCTCGGTGGCGATCCTGTCAGACGCCTTGGAAAGCATCGTCAACGTGGCCACGGCCATAGCAGCGCTGGTCGCTGTGCGTGTCGCGGCGCGCCCTCCGGATGCCTCGCACCCCTATGGACACCACAAGGCCGAATTCTTTTCGGCGGTTCTGGAAGGTGTGATGATCGTCATCGCGGCATTGCTGATCCTGCACGAAGCGTGGGGGCGTTTCTGGGAACCTGCGGTAATCACCCAGCCGTGGCTTGGTTCGGCGATCGTTGTGGTAGCCAGCGTGATCAACGGTGCTTGGGCGCTTGTGTTGATCCGCAAGGGGAAGGCGTTGAAATCCCCTGCGCTTAGCGCAGACGGAAAGCATCTTCAAACAGACGTTGTGACGTCGATTGGGGTGATCATCGGGATCGCGGCGGCCGTGGCGACAGGCTGGTACTGGCTGGATCCGCTGATGGCCGCGTTGGTGGCGCTGAACATCCTGTGGTCCGGTTGGCATGTTATTGCATCGTCCCTGTCCGGATTGATGGATGAATCCGTGTCCGAAGATGAACTGGCCGACCTGCGCAATCTGATTTCGGATCATGCCGAAGGCGCGGTAGAGGCGCATGATCTGCGCACCCGTGTGGCTGGTCGCGCGACATTCGTGGATTTCCATCTGGTGGTGCCGGGCGATATGTCCGTGACTGCGGCACATGAAATTTGCGACCGCATCGAAGTGGCGTTGAAAAAGCATCTGGAAGAATGCATCGTGACCATCCACGTGGAACCGGAAGATCACGCCAAACACACAGGCATCGTGGTTCTTTAACGCTTCAGATCGTCCAGATAGGCGTTGACGGATGTCTGGATGTGGCGAAAGCGGTCGCCGCCCAGGTGGACGCCGCCAAACCAGCGGGTCACGACAATCAGGTGGTTTTGCAGGTTCTCGCGTTCCAGCATGCGGATGATAACCATGCCTGCACCGGATTCACCGTCATCGTTTTTGACGGGCCCGTCGTCGGTCAGCAAAGCCCAGCTGTTATGCGTCGCTTTGGCGAACTTCTTTTTCTTTTTCAGCTCTTTGATCAGCGCTTCGGCTTCGGCCTTGGAGGCAGCAGGGCCGCCCGCCACGGCATAGCGCGACCCGCGGTCGTTCAGGACGTTTTCTAGAATGGTCAAAGTCATGGGGCGAGCGATGCATGCTCGCACGCCCCTGTGTCAAGGCTCGGGGTAGGACTCAGCCGTTCAGAACATTGTCCAAAGGCGTGACGGGCAGGTCCAAAGCCTCGCCCACCGGCGCGCAGGTGATCTGGCCGTCGTGCACGTTCAGGCCGTTTGCCAGATGCGGATCATCCCTCAGCGCCTGTTTCCAGCCCTTGTTCGCCAGCGCCATAAGGAAGGGCTGTGTGGCATTGCCAAGGGCGAGCGTTGACGTGCGCGGCACCGCGCCCGGCATGTTGGCGACGCAGTAATGAATGACGCCGTCGACCTCATAGATCGGATCGGCATGGGTGGTGGGTTTCGAGGTTTCAAAGCAGCCGCCTTGGTCGATTGCCACGTCCACCAAAACCGCGCCGGGTTTCATAGTGGCCAGCTGTTCGCGTTTGACCAGCTTGGGGGCGGCGGCACCGGGCACGAGGACTGCGCCAATGATCATGTCGGCCTCTTTTACCAGTTCGGCGGTCAGCGCCGGATTGGCGTAGACTGTTTTGAACTGATCCCCGAACAGCTCATCCAACTGACGCAGGCGGGGCAGGGCCCGGTCGAGCACGGCCACGTTGGCGCCCATACCTGCGGCCACGCGGGCCGCATGCGTGCCAACCGCGCCACCGCCGATCACAACGACACGGGCAGGGAAGACACCAGGTACGCCGCCCATCAGAACGCCCATGCCGCCATTGGCCTTTTGCAGCGCCCAAGCGCCCATTTGTGGGGCAAGCTTGCCTGCAACCTCGGACATCGGGGCAAGCAACGGCAAACCGCCTTGGGCCGAGGTCACGGTTTCATAGGCGATGCAGGTCGCACCGCTTTCCATCAGGTCTTTGGTTTGCTCGGGGTCGGGGGCAAGGTGCAGGTAAGTGAAGAGCACCTGACCTTTGCGGAGCATCTTGCGTTCGACAGCCTGCGGTTCCTTGACCTTTACGATCAGATCGGCGGCGTCAAACACCTCTGCAGCGGTGTCCGCGATGGTCGCGCCAACGTCCGTGTATTCGTTGTCCGTGAACCCCGCGCCAACGCCAGCACCTGTTTCCACGATCACCTCGTGACCGTTCTGGACGGCTTCCGCTGCGGCGTGGGGTGTCAGGCCGACGCGATATTCCTGCGGTTTGATTTCTTTTGGGCATCCGATTTTCATGGCGTCCTCCCGTTTGTCCTACTGCACCTAGGATGAAGGAGTTTGCTTGCAACTTTGTTCCTGATCTGGCCTGCTAAACCGCAAGTTTCGAAGAATCTTCGAATTGTTGGCGCTCAAGCGAAAGGAATACAGTCATGTCCGCTTTGGACGATATGGATCGCCGAATCCTGCGTGCGCTGCAAAAGGTCGGGCGCATGTCGAACGCGGACCTTGCAGAAAAGGTGAATCTGTCGGCATCTGCGTGTCACAGACGCGTCCAAAGGCTAGAGGCCGAGGGCTTCATCAAGGATTACGTCGCGCTGCTGGACGCCCGCAAACTGGGGCTGCCCACAACGGTCTTTGTTGAAATCACCCTGACAGGGCAGGCGGACGAAGTGCTTGAGGCGTTTGAAACCGCCGTAAAACGCGTGCCGGAAATTCTGGAATGTCATCTGATGGCTGGCACGGCGGACTACATCCTGAAAATCGTGGCAGAAGACACCGATGACTTCGCGCGCATCCATCGCCAGTATCTTGCGCGGCTGCCCCATGTCCGTCAGATGCAATCAAGCTTTGCCCTGCGCACGGTTTTCCGGACAACGGCGCTGCCTGTCTGACCCTTTAAAAAAGACAAACCCCCGAAAGGTTTGCACCTCGGGGGTCGTCAAATTCATAACAGTGTCTGAAAAACTGCTTAGAGCAGACCTTCACGCTGCGCCTTTTTGCGTGCCAGTTTACGGGCACGGCGGATCGCTTCAGCCTTCTCGCGCGCTTTTTTCTCGGACGGCTTCTCGAAATGTTGCTTAAGCTTCATTTCACGGAAGACACCCTCACGCTGCAGCTTTTTCTTCAGGGCACGAAGCGCCTGATCGACGTTGTTGTCGCGAACACTAACCTGCATGTGGTTTTCACCACCTTTCTAAGTTTGAGTTGCAAGGAATTGCAGGAGGTGGCCGTATAGCAAGTCGCGCCTAACTTGTCTAGTGTGGGGCCAAGGGGCCTGAATTGCCACTGAGTTGAAGGAAACCACGCCATGTCCGATGATCCCCAAACACAGCTTTTGGACGCTATTTTGATGCATGTTCCGTTTGATGGCTGGTCTCAGGCCAGCTTTGATGCGGCTGTTCAGGACAGTGATGTTGATCCTATCGTGGCCCGTGGCCTTTTCCCGCGTGGGGCGGTTGATCTGGCCGTGGCCTATCACAAAGCAGGCGACGCCGAGATGCTGCGCCGAATCGATGCCGACCCGATGGAGGGATACCGGTTCCGCGATAAGGTCGCCGCTGCGGTCCGTCACCGGATCGAAGCCGTCGATGACCGCGAGGTTGTGCGCCGTGGCACCACGCTGTTTGCTTTGCCGACGCACGCAGCCGATGGCGCCAAACTGATCTGGGGTACAACAGATGCGATCTGGACGGCTTTGGGCGACACCTCGGACGATGTGAACTGGTACACAAAACGCGCGACACTTTCCGGCGTCTATTCCTCGACCGTGTTGTTCTGGCTGGGGGATGACTCGCCCGATCATTCCGCGACTTGGGAATTTCTGGATCGCCGGATCGAAGACGTCATGCGCTTTGAAAAGTTCAAGGCGGCGGTGAACAGCAATCCGCTGACCAAAGGGCTGATGGCGTTCCCGAATGCTTTCCTGTCCCGCGTCAAAGCGCCCAAGACGGACCCGTCTGATTTGCCGGGGCATCTTGGCTAAGTCCCCAGACCAAGGCCAGACAAAGGGATGCGTCCATTCCGCGCGATTGTTCTTTCATTCCGGATCGGCCAAAGTTCCGCCAAAGCGGAGGACGACTATGACGAAAACGATGCGGGCTGTTGAAATCACCGAAGCGGGCGGGCCCGAGGTTCTGAAACCGGTCGAGCGGGAAATTCCGCAGCCGGGCCACGGCGATGTGCTGTTGAAAATTGCCTATGCCGGTGTGAACCGTCCCGATGCGCTGCAGCGTGCGGGCCTTTACGCTCCGCCGCCCGAAGCGTCCGATCTGCCGGGGCTTGAGGCCTCGGGCGAGGTGGTGGCTGTGGGCGAGGGCGTCAGCGGTATCAGCGTAGGCGATAAGGTTTGTGCCCTGCTGCCGGGCGGCGGTTACGCAGAATACGCAACGACGCCCGCCGCCCACTGTCTGCCTGTTCCTGAAGGCATGGGCATGAAAGAGGCTGCTTGCGTGCCGGAAACCTTCTTCACCGTCTGGTCCAATGTGTTCCAGCGTGGGGGCCTGAAAGCGGGCGAGAAGTTTTTGGTTCACGGTGGATCATCGGGCATCGGGACGACGTCAATCCAACTGGCCAGCCACTTTGGCGCGCGTGTGTTCACCACGGCAGGCAACGCCGACAAATGCCGGATTTGCGAAGAGCTGGGGGCGGAACGCGCCATCAACTACCGCGAAGAGGATTTTGTCGAGGTCATCCGCGCTGAAGGTGGTGCTGATGTGATCCTTGATATGGTTGGCGGCAGCTATCTGCCCAAGAACGTCAAAAGCCTCGCCAATGACGGCCGTCTCGTGCAGATCGCGTTTTTGCAAGGGCCGAAGGTGGAACTGAACTTTGCCCAGGTGATGATGCGTCGTCTGACGATCACGGGATCAACCCTGCGCCCGCAAAGCGATCTGGCCAAGGCCCGCATTGCCGATGCGCTGCGCGAACAGGTCTGGCCACTGTTGTCGGCGGGCAAAATCGCCCCTGTCATGGACAGTGAATACGCGCTGGATCAGGCCGCTGACGCGCACGCGCGGATGGAAGGATCGACCCACATCGGTAAAATCGTGCTGAAGGTCGGAGGCTGAGGGTTGTCCGAAGACACACCTCAGAAGACGCCGCTCGATCTGTTGGGCGAATATGCCATTCAGGACAGTTTCGAGACGTTCAAAGATCACATGTCGGGGGCGATGCTGTTCCCCGACAAACGCAACATCCGCAAATACTGCATCAACCGCGCGATTGAGTCCTTGGGCACAGACGGGCTGTTCGCCGAATTCGGCGTGTGGCGCGGGCATGGCGTGAACCTGTTTTCGCGTCAGCTGAAAAAATCCGGTGCGGTCATCTGGGGCTTTGACAGCTTCGAAGGGCTGGAAGAGGACTGGACCGGCCATGCCAAAGGCGGGCAGGCGGGGCGGTTTACGTTGAAGGGTGAACTGCCCGAGGTTGCGGATGGCGTAAAACTGGTCAAAGGCTGGGTGCAGGACACGGTGCCGGGCTGGCTGGAGGATCACAAAGGGCAGGCCGTGGTCTTTGCGCACCTTGATCTGGACACCTACACGCCCACGCGCTTTGTGCTGGATGCGATCAAGCCACGGTTGGTGGCGGGATCGGTTTTGCTGTTTGACGAACTTTATGGATATCCCGGTTGGCGCCATCACGAATGGAAAGCACTGGAAGAGAGCTTGCCGTCCGACAGTTTTCGCTACATCTCTTTCTCAGAGCAGGCTGTGGGCATCGAAATGACCCGCGCGCCTGATAGCTGACACGCGTCTTTTAGAGGGAGTAAGGCATGGCAAAAACCGTAGTGATGCATGAACACGGTGGTCCCGAGGTGTTGCAGATCGAAGATCGCCCCGTTGGTGACCCCGCAGCAGGCGAGGTGCGCATCAATCACAAGGTCTGCGGCCTGAACTTTATCGACTGCTACCAGCGCAGCGGCCTTTACCCGATGAACCTGCCCCATGCGATGGGGATGGAAGCATCCGGCGTCGTCGATGCCGTGGGCGAAGGCGTGACGCATCTGAAGGTCGGTGACCGCGTAGCTTATGCCAGCCAGCCGCCGGGCGCCTATTGCGAAGCGCGCGTGATGCCCGCTGCGCAGGTCTGTCCGTTGCCCGATGGTATTTCCTTCGAGGAAGGTGCCGCGATGATGCTGAAGGGGCTGACAACACAGTACCTGTTCCATCGCACAACACCGCTGAAGGCTGGTGATACGGTTCTGTTTCACGCCGCTGCCGGTGGCGTGGGCCTGATCGCCTGTCAGTGGGCCAAATCAGAAGGCATCCGGTTGATCGGCACCGCAGGCACCGATGAGAAATGCCAGTTGGCGCTGGATCATGGTGCATCCGACTGCATCAATTATCGGGACGAGGACTGGGTCGCCAAGGTCAAGGAATTGACCGATGGCAAAGGCGTCGATGTGGTGATGGACTCGGTCGGGAAGGACACGTTCGAAGGATCGCTCGATTGCCTGAAGCCGCTGGGCATGATGATTTCCTTCGGCAATGCCTCGGGCGCGGTGCCGCCGTTCAATATCGGGACGCTGGGGGCGAAAGGATCGCTTAAAATCACGCGTCCGACGCTGTTCACGCACATCGCGGATCACGCCACATGTCAGGATATGGCGCAGCAGTTGTTTGCCAAGGTTCTGAGTGGGGATGTGAAAATCCGGATTGATCAGCGTTTCCCGCTGGATCAGGTGGCCGACGCCCATCGCTCGCTTGAGGCGCGGAAGACGACCGGTTCGACCGTTCTGACGATCTGATAGAAAAAAGGCGCGAGGGGCCTTACCCCTTCGCGCCTTTCAAAGCTGATTAAAGCGCGCGCCAGCCGATATCGCGGCGGCAGAAGCCTTCGGGCCAATCCACAGCATCCACCAACGCATAGGCCCGATCGCGGGCTTCTTGCAGCGTTGCGCCGCGCGCCGTGGCGTTCAGAACGCGGCCACCCGTGGCGACGACCTGACCGTCTTTTTCGGAAGTGCCTGCGTGGAACATTACGTTGAAGCTATCTTCGGTAATAGCATCCAGACCGTTGATCGCGGTGCCCTTTTCGTAGGAACCCGGATAGCCGCTGGCCGCCAGCACCACGGTCATCGCGTGGTCATCCGCCCAGTTGACCTGAGCTTCCGCCAGACGGCCTTCTGCACATGCGTGGATCAGGTCCAGCGCCTGTGCCCCAAGGCGTAGCATCAGAACCTGACACTCGGGATCGCCAAAGCGCACGTTGTATTCCACCAGACGCGGCTGGCCGTTTTCGATCATCAGGCCGGCATAGAGAACACCCTGATAGGGCGTGCCGCGACGTGCCATTTCGGCCATGGTCGGCTTGATGATTTCGTCCAGCGCTTTCTGTGCGATCTCGTCGGTCAGCACGGGGGCAGGGGAATAGGCACCCATGCCGCCAGTATTGGGACCCGTGTCGCCTTCACCAACGCGTTTGTGGTCTTGCGCGGTGCCGATGGGCAGCACTGTTTCGCCGTCGACCAGAATGAAGTAGGATGCTTCTTCGCCGGTCATGAATTCTTCGATCACGACCTCTGCGCCAGCTTCGCCAAAGGCACCGCCGAACATATCGTCCAGCGCGGCAAGGGCTTCGTCCAGTGTTTCGGGGATGATTACGCCTTTGCCCGCGGCCAGACCATCGGCCTTGATGACCAGCGGCATGCCCTGTTCGGTGACATAGGCTTTGGCGGACGCCAGATCGGTGAAATGCGCGTAGCCCGCCGTCGGGGCCTTTGCCGCGTCGCAGATTTCTTTGGTAAAGCTTTTGGAGGCTTCCAGCTTGGCCGCCGCGGCAGATGGGCCAAAGACAGGAATGGATGCGTTGCGCAGCGCGTCGGCCACGCCAGCGGCCAGCGGGGCCTCGGGGCCGACGATGACCAGATCAATCGCGTTTTCTTCGGCAAAGGTGACCACAACGCCACCGTCATTGACGTCAAAGGACGCGCAATCGGCGATCTGTGCGATGCCTGCGTTTCCGGGGGCCACGATCAGCTTATCGCACTTGGGGTTCTGCATAACGGCCCACGCCAGTGCATGTTCACGTCCGCCCGAACCGAGGATCAGGATGTTCATGGCCAAAGTCCCTTTATTTGCGCTGTTGCGCCCTCCTATCCGGCGCAGGGCTTTGGCGCAAGATGTGGTGCTTTTCCTTTCTGGGGCGGATGGGTAGTGTAGGCACAACCAAGCACGAGGATAACCATGGATTTGTTGGACGACGGCCCCGAGGAAGGCGACGGCAATACGCCGGAATTTTCCGTCTCGGAATTGTCCGGTGCCGTCAAACGGGTGATTGAGGGCGAGTTCGGCTTTGTCCGGGTCAAGGGCGAGGTCGGTCGCGTGTCGCGCCCGCGTTCGGGGCATATCTATCTGGATTTGAAAGACGATAAGGCCGTCATTTCGGGTGTGATGTGGAAAGGCGTGGCCAGCCGCCTGCAGACCCAGCCCGAAGAAGGGATGGAGGTTATCGCCACAGGGCGTCTGACGACGTTCCCTGGTCAGTCCAAATACCAGATCGTGATCGAGGATATGCGCCCTGCCGGTGCCGGTGCGCTGATGGCGATGCTGGAAAAGCGCAAGGCGCTTTTGCAGTCCGAGGGACTGTTTGACGCCAGCCGGAAAAAGCCGCTGCCGTTTCTGCCCGAGATCATCGGCGTTGTGACATCGCCGTCAGGGGCCGTCATCCGCGATATCCTTCATCGTCTGCGCGACCGTTTCCCGCGCAAGGTGCTGATCTGGCCGGTGGCCGTGCAGGGCGCGAAATGTGCGCCCGAGGTGACCCGCGCGATTGAAGGGTTCAACCAGTTGACGCCCGGCGGCGCGCTGCCGCGTCCTGATCTTCTGATCGTGGCGCGCGGCGGTGGATCGATTGAGGACCTTTGGGGCTTTAACGAAGAAAGCGTGGCGCGGGCGGCTGCGGCCTCAGACATTCCGTTGATTTCGGCGGTGGGGCACGAAACGGACACCACGCTGATCGACTTCGTATCGGACCAGCGCGCGCCGACGCCAACGGCAGCGGCGGAACTGGCCGTGCCTGTGCGGCGTGATTTGTTGGCATGGACGGACGAGGTGCAGGCGCGTCTGAGCCGTGCGATCACACAGCGTCTGGAACTGCGGGATCAGCGGTTGCGCGATCTGTCCCGTGCCTTGCCGCGCGCTGACATGTTGTTGGATGGCCCGCGTCAGAGGTTGGACACCATCTCGGATCGTTTGCCTGCCGCGCTGACACGTGGGGTGCAAACGCGCCGTGTCGTCCTGTCAGAAACCGCAGGCAGCCTGCGGCCCGCGATGCTGCGGTCGCGTCTGGCGGAAGAAACCCGCCGTGTTGCCCAGATTGGGGCGCGTCTGGACCCGCGGATTGTGCAGCGAGACGTGGCGCAGAAATCCGAGCGTGTCGCGGATCTGTCGCGCAGGTTGGATGCGGCGTTCCAGCAAAGCACTGGCAAACGCCGCGAACGTCTGGATGCGCTGGATCGTCTGCGCGAAACGCTGGGCTATAAGGCGACGCTGAAACGGGGATATGCCGTCGTGCGGGCCGAGGGCCAAGTTGTGACGACCAAAGCCGAGGCCGAGAAAGCAGGCGGGCTTGAGATCGAATTCAATGACGGGAAAATGCGGATCGGGGGCAGCGTGCCGAAAAAGGCGTCACCCAAAAAGAAAGCCCCGGAACAGGGCTCGCTCTTCTAACCATTCAAAATGAAAAGGGCGGGGAAATCCCCGCCCTTTTTGTATTTAGGCTGCGTCTGTTTCCGGCGAAAAACGACCGTAGAAGCTCTGGCCCTTGTCGGCCATTTCGCGCAGCAGCGGCGGGCAGGCAAAGCGTGCGCCGTGCTTGGCTTCAAGCTGATCGCAACGCTCGGCGGCATAGGGCGCGCCGATGATGTCCAGCCACGATAGCGGACCGCCGGACCAAGGCGCAAAGCCCCAGCCAAGGATCGCACCAACGTCACCTTCGCGGATGTCCATCAGAACGCCTTCTTCCAGCGCACGAACGGCTTCCAGCGACTGAGCGAACAGCAGGCGGTGCTGCACTTCGGTCAGGTCAGGCTGATCGTCTGCGACAGGGTATTTGGCCTCAAGACCACCCCAGAGACCGACGCGCTTGCCCTTTTCGTCATAGGCATAGAAGCCCGCGTTTGCCTTGCGGCCCAGACGACCTTCGCCTTCCATCCAGAAGATCACATCGTCAACAGCGGCATCAGGGTATGCATCGCCCATCGCAGCCTTTGTCGCGCGGGCGATTTTCGCACCCAGATCGATTGAGGTTTCATCAACGAGCTGAAGCGGACCCAAAGGCATACCAACCAGCTTGGCTGCGTTTTCGATCAGCGCGGGGTTGATGCCCTCGGCAACCATGCGGATGCCTTCGTTGATGTAGGGGATGATGCAGCGGTTGGCGTAGAAGAAGCGCGCGTCGTTCACAACGATCGGTGTCTTCTTGATCTGGCGAACGTAGTCCAGCGCCTTGGCAACCGCGCGATCACCGGTTTCCTTACCTTTGATGATCTCGACCAGCATCATCTTCTCGACCGGCGAGAAGAAGTGGATGCCGATGAACTGTTCAGGGCGCTTGGACGCCTTGGCCAGATCAGAGATCGGCAGGGTCGACGTGTTGGTCGCAAAGATGCAGTCTTCGCCAATCACAGCTTCGACTTTGGCGGTGACTTCCGCCTTGATCGCAGGGTCTTCGAACACGGCCTCGATGATCAGGTCCGCGCCTTCCAGAGCGGCATAATCTGTGGTCGCGTTGATCAGGCCAAGAACCTTTTCTTTCTTGTCCTCGGTGATCTTCTTACGCTTGATGCCCTTGTCCAGATAGGTCTCGGAATAGGCTTTGCCTTTGTCCGCAGCTTCCTGTTTCTGGTCGATCAGGACAACTTCGATACCGGCCAGTGCCGACACCAGCGCAATGCCCGCGCCCATCATGCCCGCACCCAGAACGCCGACTTTCTTGACAGACTGGTCTGCCACATCTGCCGGACGCACAGCACCTTTTTCCAGCGCGCCTTTGTTGATGAACAGCGAACGGATCATCGCGGATGACGACGGGTTCATCAGAACGTTCACGAACCAGCGTGCTTCGATCTTCAGGGCCGTGTCGAAGGGCACCATCGCACCTTCGTAGACAGCGGACAGAAGCGCCTTGGCCGCCGGATAGACGCCCTTGGTTTTGCCGTTGACCATCGCAGAGGCACCAACAAACGTCATAAAGCCAGCGGGGTGATACGGCGCACCGCCAGGCATTTTGTAGCCCTTTTCATCCCACGGTTTGACGATGTCTTTATCGCCCGCTTTCAGAACCCACTCTTTGGCTTCGGCAACCGGATCAGCGACAACTTCGTCGATGATGCCAGCCGATTTGGCCTTGATCGGGTTGGACAGCTTGCCTTCCAGAAGGAACGGCGATGCCGCCATCGCGCCCATCTTGCGGACCATTCGGGTTGTGCCGCCAGCGCCCGGGAAGATGCCGATCATGATTTCCGGCAGACCGATTTTAGCCTTGGGGTCAGGCACACAGAAGATGCGGTGACACGCCAGTGGAATTTCCAGACCGATGCCCAATGCGGTGCCCGGCAGAGCGGCTGCAATTGGCTTGCCGCCCTTGTTGGTTTTCGCATCCATGCCCGCGCGTTCGATTTTGCGCAGTGCGCCGTGCATCTGCATGATGCCGTCAAACAGGCCACGCGCCGGATCGTCGCCCGCCTGTTCCTTCATCTTGGCCAGAACGTTCAGGTCCATGCCGGCTGCAAAGGTGTCTTTGCCCGAGGTGATAACAACGCCTTTGACCGCGTCATCTGCCAAAGCGTCGTCGATATGCGCATCCAGTTCGCGCAGACCGTCAAAGCTCAGAACGTTCATGGATTTGCCCGGGACGTCCCAGGTGATCACTGCGACGCCGTCGGCGCCTTTTTCCATTGTAAATTCAGTCATGTCTTTTTCCCTGTCAGGGTGAAGGTCTGTATCGCGGATTACACGCGCTCGATGATAGTGGCCGCACCCATGCCGGATGCGATGCACAGCGTGGCAAGGCCGACGCCCTGACCTGTGCGCTCAAGCTCGTCCAGAAGCGTACCGATGATGATCGCACCTGTGGCCCCCAGCGGGTGACCCATAGCGATCGAGCCGCCGTTCACGTTCACCTTGTCCTGATCCATGTTGAAGGCCTGCATGAAGCGCAGAACAACCGATGCGAAAGCTTCGTTCACTTCGAACAGATCAATGTCCGAAATGGACATGCCATTGTCGGCAAGGATCTTCTCGGTAACGGGCACTGGGCCTGTCAGCATGATGGTCGGGTCTGTACCGATTTTGGCCGTCGCACGGATGCGCGCGCGTGGCTTGATGTCGTATTTCTCGCCGAATTCCTTGTTGCCGATCAGAACGCCAGCCGCACCGTCCACAATACCGGACGAGTTGCCTGCGTGGTGGATGTGATTGATGCGTTCCAGATGCGGGTATTTCATCAGCGCGACCGCATCAAAGCCGGGCATGACCTCACCCATCTGCTGGAACGACGGGGCCAGAGACCCCAGCGCCTGCATGTCTGTGCCAGGACGCATGTATTCGTCCTTGTCCAGAATGGTCAGGCCGTTTTGGTCGCGCACTTCCAAGATGGATTTCGCAAAGCGGTTGTCAGCCCAAGCGGCCGCTGCACGCTTCTGGCTTTCGACCGCCAGCGCGTCCGCGTCATCACGAGTGAAACCATATTCGGTGGCAATGATGTCTGCCGAAATACCCTGCGGGACAAAATAGGTGTCCATGGCAATCGACGGATCAACAGCAATTGCCGCGCCGTCCGAGCCCATGGCCACACGACCCATCATTTCAACACCACCGGCGATATACGCATCACCTGCACCGCCTTTGACTTGGTTCGCGGCAAGGTTCACGGCCTCCATACCAGACGCACAGAAACGGTTGATCGCAAGGCCCGGGATAGATTCATCCAGTTCGGACGCCAGAACCGCAGTCCGCGCAAGGCATCCGCCCTGTTCGCCAACTTGGGTCACGTTGCCCCAGATCACGTCCTCAACCGCATGACCTTCAAGGTTGTTGCGGTCTTTCAGGCCGTTCAGGACCTGAGCGCTCAGACGCGCCGAGGTCACTTCATGCAGCGAGCCATCCTTGCGGCCCTTGCCGCGCGGCGTGCGGATCGCATCGTAAATATAGGCTTCGGTCATCATGGTCTCCTTAATCAGGCCCGATCCGACGGATTGCCGGGCATCAGGTCATAGGGGTGTTTCCAGCCGGGCAGGGCGCTGATGCGCGTCAGCCAAGCGTCGATATGGGGCCAGTCTTCGCGCTGAAAGCCGAAGGGTTCTGGGTAAAAGAGGTAGCCGCAACAGGTCAGGTCCGCATTCGTGACGTCGCGACCAACAATCCAGTCACGTCCCGTCAAGTGGGCATCCAGAACCTGATACGCGGATTTCAGACGGCCTTGGGTGAAGGTGATCACCTCTTGCGGACGTTTGTCTTCGGGCACGAAGTTCATCAGAAAACGGGTTACGCCAGCCTGGCTCGAAAGCTTGTGGTTGTCCCACAGGATCCAGCGGAGGATTTCCAGCTTTTCTTCTGGGGTGTTGCCGCCGAATTTGCCGGTCTTCTCACTGAGGTAGGTCTGGATCACACCCGATTGCGACAGAGTGACATCACCATCAATCAAAACAGGCGCTTCGCCCATGACATTCAATTCACCACGGTAGTCGTCACCCCGTGTTTGACCCTTGAAAAAGTCGATGAACACCGGTTCCCATTCAAGGCCGGAAAGCTCAAGGGCGAGGGCCGCCTTGTATGAATGACCGCTCTCGCCAAAGCAGTGAAGTTTGATGGTCATGGAAAAATACCTCCGCCGATGCGCTTTGGGTGAATGGGGTTATTTTGAGTATTTGTGGACAGATGAAACACGAAGCCTGTCCCAGAATAACCATTTGCTAACTTCGCTAAGCTAGGTCTGGATCTACGGTACAGGCTGGAGAGCCGATGACCGTGACAGGTGAAGCGCGGTGCTTCCGCCTTGTAGGGTAAATCCCGTGAAAGGGCCGGAGCGCCAAGCAGATTTGGGGCAGGCTGGCGCGCGTGGTTTTCTGCGCAAGCCAGTGCTGCTTCATCTGTCTCAAAATACTCAAAATCCGACGGCATCAAAGACTCCTCGCGATCAGTTCTTTCATGATCTCGTTGGTGCCACCGTAAATCCGCTGGACGCGGGCATCTGCCCACATTTCCGCAACGGCGTATTCTTGCATATAGCCGTAACCGCCGTGAAGCTGGACGCATTCGTCAAGCACTTCACCCTGCGTGTCGGACAACCAATATTTCGACATCGCCGCCTTCTCGACGCTCAATTCGCCGCGCAGGTGTTCGGCGATGCATTGATCAAGGAAACACCGTGCGACCGTTGTTTTGGTCTGGCATTCTGCCAGTTTGAAACGGGTGTTCTGGAATTGGGTGAGAGGTCCGCCAAAAGCTTCGCGCTCTTTGCAGTAGGCGATGGTGCGCTCAACCGCGCCTTCCATTGCGCCGACGGCCCCGCAACCGATGATCAGGCGTTCCTGGGGCAGCTGTTCCATCATTTGATAAAAACCGCGCGACTCGACGCCGCCCAAAAGGTTTTCTGGTGGAAGTTCGACATTGTCGAAAAACAGCTCGGACGTATCCGCTGCATGGCAGCCGATTTTTTCCAGGTTTCGGCCGCGCGTGAACCCTTCTGCGGTGTCGGTTTCGACAGCCATCAGGCTGATACCTTTCGCGCCTTGCGACGGGTCGGTTTTCGCCGCGACCAAAATCAGGTTTGCGTGCTGGCCGTTGGTGATGAAGGTTTTCTGGCCCGACAGGCGGTAGGCGTTGCCTTGTTTGACGGCTTTGGTTTTGATGCGCTGAACGTCCGATCCGGTCGAGGGTTCGGTCATGGCCAGAGCGCCGACCATTTCGCCCGTACACAGCTTTGGCAACCAGCGCTTTTTCTGCTCTTCCGTGCCATAGGTCAGGATGTAATGGGCCACAATGCCAGAGTGGATGCCGTGTCCCCAGCTTGCCAGATTGGCGCGGGCAGCTTCCATCAGGATGACGGCTTCGTGGCCGAAGTCACCACCGGCGCCGCCGTATTCTTCGGGGACCGAGGGGCAAAGCAGGCCGAGTTCGGCGGCCTCTTGCCAGATGCCGCGATCCATTTGACCGTTTTTGCGCCATTCGCCATAGCGCGGGACCCAGCGTTCGTTGATGAAGTCTGCGGTCATATCTGCGAGCATTTTGTGCTCGTCTGTCATCCAGCCTGAAGTCATGCAGCTCCCCCTCCCCAAGGGTTGCGATGTGTCAGCGTTTTCGTTTGTCCAATTCGGCGTTGAACAACCTAAGTCTGTGCGTCAGCGCGTCTTCGTCTGTCACGCTGCCGAAGTTTTCAAAGAGGAAACTGAGAGCCTCGCCTTCGTCCAAACCCGCCTCACTGGCGAACTTTTTCAGACGTCGATAGCCATCTTCGGTCATGGAAACGGGAAAACGGCGTGTCAGACGAAAACGTTTGGGCATTCATTCCTCGGATAAGATGGGTGGTTTCCCACCCATCCTGTGATCAGAAGCTGGCGGCGTCCAGAGCCATAACGGTATCTGCGCCTGTTTGGATGCGGGCCAGATGTGTTGCGGTCATGGGCAGTTGACGGGCCATGTAGTAGCGGCCGGTCGCCAGCTTGGTCTCGTAGAACTCTTTGTCGGAGGCATCTGCGGCCAGAGCATCCAGCGATGCGCGGGCCATTTTCGCCCACATCATGCCAAGGCAGACGTGACCAAAGAGGTGCATGAAGTCATAGGAGCCGGACAGGGCATTGTTCGGGTTCTTCATGCCGTGCTGCATGAAGTACATGCCCGCTGCCTGAAGGTCCTTGGACGCGGCTTTCAGAGGCTCGACAAACTCTGCCATACCTTCGACGTCGCCTTGTTCCTTGCAGAAGGATTTGACCATGTCGAAGAATGCCATGACGTGCTTGCCGCCGTCCTGACCCAGCTTACGGCCGACGAGGTCGAGCGACTGGATGCCGTTTGTGCCTTCATAGATCATGGTGATGCGGGCATCGCGGACGAACTGTTCCAGACCCCATTCCTGAGTAAAGCCGGAGCCACCCAGAGTTTGCTGTGCCAGAACGGTTGTTTCAAAGCCTTTGTCTGTCAGGAAGCCTTTGATGACCGGTGTCAGCAGGGACACGAGGCCGTCTGCGTCTTTGTCGTTGTTGCGGTGCGCGCGGTCCAGCATCTGGGCGCCCCAGAATGTGAATGCGCGGGCACCTTCGATGAAGGATTTCTGATCCATCAGGTTCCGGCGCACGTCGGGGTGCACGATGATCGGATCTGCCGGACCATCGGGGTTTTTCACGCCTGTCACATCACGGCCCTGAACGCGGTCTTTGGCAAATGCCAAAGCGTTCTGGTAGGCCACAGCGCCCTGAGCGTAGCCCTGAAGGCCCACACCCAGACGCGCTTCGTTCATCATGGTGAACATGGCGCGCATGCCTTTGTGCGGCTCGCCAACCAGATAGCCGGTCGCGCCGTCGTAGTTCATGACGCAAGTCGCGTTGCCGTGGATGCCCATCTTTTTCTCAAGGCCGCCACAGGTTGCTGCGTTGCGCTCACCCAGTGAACCGTCGTCGTTGACCATGAACTTGGGCACGATGAACAAAGAGATACCTTTGACGCCTTCAGGCGCGTCCGGCAGTTTTGCCAGAACAAGGTGAATGATGTTTTCGCACATGTCGTGCTCGCCGGCGGAAATCCAGATCTTGTTGCCGGTGATCTTGTATGTGCCGTCGTCCTGCGGAACCGCTTTGGTGCGGATAAGGCCAAGGTCTGTGCCGCAGTGGGGTTCGGTCAGGTTCATGGTGCCGCCCCATTCGCAGGTCACCATTTTGGGCAGATATTTCGCCTTCAGTTCGTCCGACGCGTGGGCGTGGATGGCGTTGTAGGCGCCGTGGGTCAGGCCCTGATACATGTTGAACGCCATGTTGGCGGACGAAAACATTTCGCCAACCGCTGTCGCGACCAGATAGGGCAGGCCTTGGCCGCCGTATTCGGGGTCACAGTCCAGCGACGTCCAGCCGCCTTCGCGGACCTGATCGAACGCGTCTTTGAAACCTGCAGGCGTGCGGACCACGCCGTTTTCCAGATGGCAGCCTTCTTCGTCGCCAACCTTGTTCAAGGGCGCGAGTACGTTTTCACACAGCTTGGCCGCCTCTTCGAGGATCGCCTGTGTCGTGTCGCTGTCCAGTTCGTCGTAGCCGGGGATGTCGGCTTCGGAAATTTTCAGAAGATCGTGCAGCACGAAATTCATGTCTTTTGTCGGCGCCTGATAGATGGGCATGGTCGTCCTCCCTCGGGGTCTTATTCAGCGGCTTTTTTGGAATTGGACATCGAGGCGAGCATTTTTTCGCCCCAACGCATTTGTTCTTTCAACTCGTCGATCGCTTCGTTCAGTTCGTCGCGCTGGTCGATCATCGACTTCAGGCGGTCCTGTGCGATCTCGTATGTTTTAGCGAGCTGCGTCTGTTGCTGGTCACCCATGTGATATAGGTCCAGCAATTGACGGATATCTTCGAGGCTGAAGCCGAAACGCTTACCTCGCAAAATCAGTTTCAGACGCGCGCGGTCGCGACGGGTGAACAGGCGTTTCTGGCCTTCGCGAATGGGGAACAACAGTTCCTTCGCTTCGTAAAATCGCAGCGTTCTGGGCGTGACATCGAATGCCTCGCACATCTCGCGGATCGTCATGGTTTTTTCGTCAGTCATGGCGGATCCTCCCGCGCCTAATCGTTCAACTGTCACCAAAAGTGCGTCGTCGGATGCTGTCTTACAAGGATAGCTGACGTTTACGTAATGCATACGTTACGTCACTTTGTGGTGTGACGCAGGGGCGCGGTATTTCGACGTGGCGTCACAGCGAAAAAAGGCGCCTGATCCAGAAGATCAGACGCGGTTGCACACCCCGCCAGCGGCGGAATCAGTCAGTTATTTCGGAAAGTGCGGGGTGTTACAGCCCGATGCTGGCCGCGGTATCATCGCGCAGGCGCTGAAGCTCATCCATGGCTTCGTCCAGCTGTTTGCGCTGTTCGGCCAGTTCGCCCAACTGACGGTCGGCCATATCGACCCAGGCTTTCATCTGTGCCTCTGTGCCTTCTTTTTCGTAGATCAGAAGCCACTGACGGATTTCTTCCAGCTGGAACCCGAATTTGCGCCCTCGCATGATCAGCGTCATGCGCGCCACTTCGCGCGGTCCATAGTAGCGTGCACGCCCCTCGCGGTCCGGTTGCAGCAATTCGATATATTCGTAGTAACGCAATGTCCGTGGCGTCACATCGAATTTGGCGCACATTTCTTTGAAGCTGAGGCGGTTATCGGACATACTATCACTCAAGTTCTGTTAGGCACCAAGCTAGCTCCTGACCAGACGAAGGGCAACTGTGCACCTGCGGTTTTGCAAAGAGCAATCTTGCGATGGGTGGCGATCAGTGACCATAAAGGCTGAACTGTCAAGGAGCCGCCCATGGATGAGGCCAAAGTCAAAATCGCCAGGCAATTCATCGAAGCCATTCCGCATTCCCGTGCGCTGGGCATGAAAGTTGAAGAAATCGGCGATGGATTTGCCCGCATCACAATGCCTTATGACGAACGCCTGATCGGCGATCCCAAGACAGGCGTGATCCATGGTGGGGCTGTGTCAGCGCTGATGGATACCTGTGGCGGGGCCTGCGTGATGTCGCATCCCGAAGCACCCGGTGGGACCGCAACTATTGATTTGCGCATCGATTACATGCGCGGTGCGACACCGGGCCAGACCATCGTGGCCGAGGCGCGTTGTACCCACATCACCCGCAACGTGGCCTTTGTGCGGGCAACCGCCATGGATGATGATCGCGAAAACCCCGTGGCCACTGCAACAGGTGCCTTCACGGTGGAGCGCAAGTCATGAGCCGCCGCACAGTCGAACCCGTTCAAGTTGTCAAACAACGCCGTGACGCGGCCCTTCGTGCCTTGGCCGAGGGCGTGCCGTACATCCGGTTTATGGGCATTGTCTTTGACCGTCGCGGCGATGAGCTGACAGCGGTTCTGCCGTTTCGGGATGAAAACATCGGCAACCCGTTTTTGCCCGCGATTCATGGGGGCGTGACGGCAGCATTCCTTGAGGTGACCGCGATTGTTACGCTTAGCTATCAGTGGTTGTGGGAAGACGTTGAAAATGGCGTCCTAGACCCCGAAGAGATGGTCGACGGAAACCTGCCGCGTTTGCCCAAGACCATCGATTTTACGGTGGATTACTTGCGCTCTGGTCTGCCGCGCGATGCCTATGCGCGGGCCCGCGTAACCCGTTCGGGGCGTCGTTACGCCAGCGTTCAGGTCGAAGCGTGGCAAGACAACCGTGACCGGCCTATTGCCCACGCAACTGCGCATTTCCTGATGCCACGAAGCGACAAGTAGCACGTGGTCCAAGAGGTCACCCACGCCCGCGTTCTGAAAATCGCGATTCCGATCGTGATTTCGAATGCGACCATCCCCATTCTTGGCATCGTCGATACGGGCGTTGTGGGCCAGATGGGCGAGGCTGCTCCGATCGGGGCTGTCGGTATTGGCGCGATTATCCTGACGGCGATCTACTGGTTCTTCGGCTTTCTTCGGATGGGAACCACCGGCCTTGCCGCCCAAGCGCGCGGGCAGGGCGATCGGGGCGAAGTCGCCGCGATCCTGACACGGGTTCTGATGATCGGGCTTGGGGCCGGCGTGATCCTGATCGCCGCGCAATCGCTGCTGTTCTGGGGCGCGTTCAAAGTGTCGCCCGCCAGCCCCGAGGTCGAAGAACTTGCCTCAGGCTATCTGGGAATCCGCATCTGGTCGGCACCTGCTGCCATTGCGATCTACGGCTTGCTCGGCTGGCTGATCGCGGCGGAACGCACAGGTGCGGTTCTGGCGCTTCAGGTGTGGATGAACGGTGTGAACATCGTGCTGGACCTGTGGTTCGTGCTAGGCCTTGGCTGGGGCGTGAACGGCGTGGCCTTTGCGACGTTTCTGGCGGAATGGTCGGCGTTGGGACTTGGCCTGTGGCTGTGCCGGTCCGCGTTCAACGTGCCTGACTGGCGCGACTGGGGCAGGGTGTTCGACAAGGTGCGCCTGATCCGCTTTGCGCAGGTGAATGGCGATATTCTGATCCGGACGGCGGCGCTTCAATCCATTTTCCTGTCGTTCATGATGTTCGCCGCGCGGTTCGGGGATGTGACGCTGGCAGCGAACCAGATCCTTTTGCAGTTTTTGTACGTCACGGGTTACGCGCTCGACGGCTTTGCCTTTGCGGCCGAGGCGATGGTCGGCGCAGCCATGGGCGCAACAGATCGGCGCACCCTGCGCCGCGCGTCCATTCTGTCGTCGTTCTGGGGGCTGATCTGCAACATTGGCCTTGCTGCGGTGTTTTTCGCTTTCGGCCCGATGATGATCGAGATCATGTCAGAGGCGAAAGAGGTCAACGCAACGGCGATGGATTACCTGCCATGGATGGTTGCCGCCCCCTTGGTCGGTTTGGCGTCTTGGATGCTCGACGGGATTTTCATCGGCGCGACGCGCACCAAGGACATGCGGAACATGATGCTGTTGTCGGCCATCGCCTATTTCGCGACGGCCTTTGCGCTGATGCCGCTGTTTGGAAATCACGGGCTTTGGGCCGCGCTGATCCTGAGTTTTGTGTATCGAGGCTTTTTGCTGGGGCTGCGTTATCCCGCGTTGGAAAACGCAGCGGTTGCCCCACAAAAAGGTTAGTCGTTCAGCGTATCCAGCGCCTGTTTGAAGACATCGGCGTCTACATTCCCGCCTGACACGGTCGCGATCACCGTGTCGCTATTCAACTGGTCGCCGTGGAACAACGCGGCCGCCAGCGCGACGGCCCCGCCGGGTTCGGCGACAATCTTCAGGCGCTGAAAGGCAAGTCCCATAGCGCGCAGGGCGTCATCCTCGGACACAGCGATGCCGGGTCCGACCAGACGATCCATGATCGGGAAGGTGATGTTGCCGGGTTGCGGGGTAACGATGGCGTCGCACAGGCTGCCGCTGGTGCGGTCGTTTCGTTGGATCGACCCGCTGGCCAAAGACCGCTTCACATCGTCGAACCCTTCTGGTTCCACAGGCCGGACTTTCATTTTGGGGGCCTCAGCCTCAAGCGCGAGCGCGATGCCCGCGGTAAAGCCACCGCCGCCGCAGCAGACCAGAACCTCGGCATCAAATATCCGCATTTCCGCAGCTTGTTCCGCGATCTCAAGTCCAGCGGTGCCTTGCCCTGCAATCACCTGCGGCTCGTCGAACGGTTTAATCAGCGTCAGACCACGTTCCGCGGCAAGCGCATCGCCGATTGCGTCGCGATCTTCGTTGGCACGGTCATAGAGCACGACTTCCGCCCCCAACGCGCGGGTGTTGTCGATTTTCAGCTTGGGCGCATCGGACGGCATGATGATGACCGACAGCACACCGTGTTTCTTTGCAGCATAGGCCACGCCCTGCGCGTGGTTACCCGATGAAAACGCGATCACGCCCTTGGCCCGTGTATCCGCGTCCAGAGCCGAGACCGCCGACCAACCGCCGCGAAACTTGAAGCTGCCTGTGTGTTGCAGACACTCGGGCTTAACCAGCACCCTGCGGCCTGCGATTTCGTCTAGAAAAGGTGAGGACAGCAGGGGCGTTTTGCGCACGTAACCGTCCAGACGTTGCGCCGCCGCGCGGATCATGTCGATGTTCATAAGGTCTCCTGTGCCGCTTAGCGCAGCATGTTCAGCCAGCGGTTCAAGGCATCCAGTGCCTCGGGCTCGTCAAGGAAGGGGATGTGCGCACGGTCCGGCACTGTCGCGGCAATCATGTCGGGGCGTTTCGCCTGCATTTTGTCCAGCGTATCAGCCGACAGAAGGTCCGAGTTTGCCCCGCGAATGGTGCAAAGCGGCAAGCCGGCAAAGGCATCGAACAGCGGCCATAAGTCCGGCGTGGGCTGAGTCGCGCCTTCAAGGATCGCGTCGCGCAATTTGGGATCATAGGTGATGACTAACCCCTGGGGCGTTTCGCGATAGAGGCGCTTCACCTCGGTCATCCAGCGCTCTGCCGGAACATTGGCGAAACCTTTCATCACCTTGGGACGCGCCTCGGCGGCTTCTTCCCATGTTTTCCATGTCGGGTTCCGGCCCAGATAGCCCATGATGACCTCAAGGCCCTCGGTATCCAGTTCGGGACCGATGTCGTTCAGGGCCACGCCGGTCAGCCTGTCTTTGACGGTGGCGGCCAGCATCATTGTGATCAGCCCCCCGCGCGAGGTGCCCAAAACAGCGGCCTTGTCCACGCCAAGATGGTTCAGCAATTCGACTGCGTCGCGGGCCTCGACCGGAATGCTGTAGGTGCTGTGATCGCCCCATTCCGATTGCCCGCGCCCGCGATAATCCATCCGGATCAGGCGCACGTTTGGCAGATGCGGGGCGACATAGTCAAAGTCACCGCCCGTGCGGGTCAGACCGGACAGGCACAGAAGCGGAAGGCCTTCGCCCTCATCAGTGTAGTAAAGTTTCAAGCCGTCGGATGTTTGGAAGAAAGCCATCAGAGAACCAGTTCTGCTAATTCGGAAAGGTCTTTGAGAATGCGTTTGGGGCGATGGGGCATCCGGTCGACCGGATCGCCGCCACGGTTTACCCATGCGGTTTGAAAACCGTAACCTGTTGCGCCTGCTGCATCCCAACCATTTGAAGAGACGAACAAAACCTCGTCTTTAGCGACGTTGTACTTCTCTTGCACCAAGTCATAGACCTTAGAGGACGGTTTGAAGATGCCAACGGTTTCGACAGACAACACACTGTCCAAAAGTGCGTCCAGTCCCGCGCTGGACACCGCGCCATTCAGCATGTCGGGGCTGCCGTTCGAAAGGATCGCGCAGGTTTTCCCCGCGCTTGTCAGTTCGGCCAGCATCTCAGGGACCTCGGGAAAGGCCTGCAGTTCCCAATACAGTGCAAGCAGGCGTTCGCGCAGCTCCGGATCATCCGCGCCGCCGTGTTTTTCAAGCGCCCAATCCAGCCCGTCTTGCGTCACTGCCCAGAAATCGGTGTGTTGGTCGGTGATCGCGCGGAGCCAGGTGTATTCAAGTTGCTTGCGTCGCCAGCTTTCGGAAATGGCAGGCCATGCTTTCGCAAAATCTTCGCGACCGGGTTCGGACGCAACGCGTCGCGCGGCAGAGTTCACGTCGAACAATGTGCCGTAGGCGTCAAAGATACAAATCTTGATTGTCATATGTCCCTCCGCTTCGGGTCGGAGACTGGCATGCAGGGGGCGGGGTGGAAAGCCGGAAAATGCGCACGATATTCCAATTGCGCTTAATCCGGCTTAAAGCGCGAAGGATAGAAAATAGGGGACAGGGCAAATGGACGAAAAAATTGTTGCGCGCGTATCGGCTTCTGCGGGGCGTCGTTGGTTCGGGATCATGTCCCTTGTGGTGCTTGGCGGCTTGTTGTTGTCCGTAAGCCTGTCGACGCCACCGGCGCTGATTTGGCAACTTTTCCTGCTGGCACTGAGCCTTGCCGCGTTCCTAATGGCGCTGGGCATGTACCGCGCAACGCAAACCTCGCTGGATCTGACGGAAGAGGCCCTGACCGACAGTACCGGAGAGGTCCTGTTCCGCGTCGCCGACATTGAAAAGGTCGAACGTGGGACGTTTGCAATGAAACCGTCCAACGGCTTTGTCGTGATAACGAAAGGGCCGCAAGCATTTCGCTGGCGGCCCGGTCTTTGGTGGCGGTTTGGTCGTCGTGTGGCAATCGGGGGTGTAACCCCGGGCCATCAGACCAAACCGATGGCAGACATTCTTTCGACAATGGTGGCCAGAGCTGAAGGACAGCTCTGACCGAAAAGCTTAGCTTTTCTTTTTCTGACCACGTTCGTGGTTGGCGTTGCCTTTGTCGTTCTCAACGCATTCCTGCGCAGCAGCGCCTTCATCGGCGTTTTCCGCGTTGTTGTTGCAGAGCGAGTTACCGGCAGCGTCCTGGTCGCCGTTACCCCAACCGTTGTTGTCGTGGAACTCTTTGAGATACAGGATCTGCGGTGCGAAACGTGGGCGGGTGAAGGAGTAGGTCTGGATTTCGAAAGCATCGAGACCTGCTTCAAACACCGGGTTATAATCTTCCCATGTTTCGATCAGCACAACTTCGTCCTGATCCATCATGATCGGCAGGTGGGACTCCATACCTGTCAGGTCGCTATTGACCATCTCGGGTTTGTCGCCGCGCACTTTGGACCACTGCAGTTCATACCGCCCGTTGTCCAGGTTCCCTTTACGACGCACGACCGAGATACGCATGGCACCGGACAGTTCATCAGACTTGGTCAGCGTGTTGTAGAGCGCGAAGGACGAGTCGATGTAGGCATCGTCAATCGGGTCTGTTTCACGCGAGATCATGTCGCCGACAACGTAGTTGGCTTTCTGGTGCACACTCTGCTGACGGGATACGTCGAAGTAGACCCATGTCGCGCCGAACAGCCAGACCAGTACGGGGAAGACGATGATCGCTTCGACCGTGATAGAGCCTTCTGAGTCCGATGCGAACCGAGAAAGTCGTTTTTTCAGTAGGTTAAACATTGTCTACTCCTTAACTCGGTTCTTGCACAAAGGCCGATGTCGAGATGATGGCTGTGTAGCCTTCGCTGTCTGTCGGCAGGGACGAACCCATAGCTGTGGTGGGCGAAATCGGCTTGTAGCGATAGCACGCACGCAGCATCATCAGTTCGTTGTCACGACCGTATTCAAAGGCAACAACCGGCTGCACATCGTCAGATGTATCTACGCAGGCAGCGACTTCGGACGGTGTTGTCCAATCCCGCAGGTCAAGGCGAACCATTTCCAGCTGCAGGTTTGCATCACAGTCAGGCAGGACTGTTGCGTTGGCGCAGATCGAAGCCTTAAGCGATGCATGGTCGTAGATTGTACCGGTGCCGAGGCGTACTTCACGAACCGTTTTGTCCAGGCTGCTTTCCAGAACCGTGTGGCGGACCGTGACGGCTGCCAGTTCAAGACCCGAGACGACCAGACCGACAAAGACCGGAACCCACAGGGCGAAAGAGACCGTCGAAGTACCTTCTTCTGACTGAAGAAAGCGACGAAACTTGGTGTTGAACGAACTGATCATTGTGTGAGCCTCAACTGGTTAATTGCACGGCCGATGGAATAGAAAGTCTTCTCCAGTTCGGCGCCTTCCACGCGGAAGAAGTGAGCCGGCGAGGATGCACAGTTCGCCATTTGCTGGGCGCCGTGATCGGTCACCTCGAAGCCGATGGACCAGACAACAATCCCTGCTTCTTTCGCGGCGTTACAGATGTTCGCCATCAGGATATCGCCCAGCTCGGCGTTGTACTTCTGGTAGTAGTAGTAACCCCAGTACTTCTGCTCGACCTGCGTTTGCAGGTAGTACCAGAAGTTATTGCTGGCCCAGTGCGCGTATTCGCTTTCCGCGTTGTAGGCGAAATCCGAAATCCGGTACGAGTTGCTGTTCTGGCCGTCTGTCATAAGAACGATCGTCTTCAGCGTATTCTCGTCATCATATTCGGCAGGACGGGTGCTGAATGCTGCGTCGGTTACGCCGTTTGCCGCCAGCGTCGAGTTAATCGAGCGCATAGACGGATCCAGCAGTGCTGCACCCCATTTCATGCCCAGGAAGATCGACGTACCAGCGCGCGGCTGAAGATCACCAACCTGCTTTTTCAGCGCGTTGATGTCCTGCGAGAACGGTGTGACGCGTTCATAGCTGTACTGCGGGCAAACTGTGTCGTCGACGTGGTTATACCCGTAGAAGTTCCACTGATAATGCTGCGCCTGTTCGAATGTCTGCGACGTGTCCAGCGCAACCGAATCGAAGTCTGTTTGCGGGAATTCGAGGCAGTGCGAATAGCCGTGGCGCCAGTTTACGTTCAGGTTGGCGGCGATGTCCGGACCGACGTTCACATGCTCGGAGTAAGGGACCAGCGAAACAGAGACGAGGTCTGCGTTGTCTGTGGTCAGAACCGTATCCAGGAATGTGTTTGTCGCGGTTTGCAGCATCTCGATCTTGGTGGTGCCCGCAGCGACGTCTGTACCGTCGGTAGTTGTTTCCGCTTCCATCGAACCCGAGATATCCAGAACGAGCGAAATTTCTACGTTCGAGATACGTTCTTCCGCAGAGCTTGTGCCTTCGGCGACCAATGTGTCGAGGCCAAGCATCGCGGTGAAGTTCGAAGGCGTACCGACATAAGCGGTGCCGGTCACGTTCCGGTAGTTCAGACCGGTATTAACCGCGACAGATGTCAGAGCGTCGGGCATCTGCATCTTGTCGAAATAGTCCTGCATAACGTCTTGGGGGACGAGGCCCTGCTCAAGGTCGGTCGCCGCAAGAACCGCACGGTCCAGCGTCGCCTGCACCTTGGTGCGCTTCATCTCTGCATACATAAGGTCAATGCCGATGCCGCCAAAAGCGATCAGTGACAATGAACCAATAACAGCCAGAAATGACATGTTACCTGCTTCATCAGTCTTAAAGCGTCCCAGGAACTGGCCCACGTTAGAAGCCGTCCCACGCAGGCGACGAAGGGCCGAGGGTCTCTTGGCAGTCTCAAACTCGCACATTTCGTACCTTTCTCTCCACAAAGGGTATGGAGCTAATCTCTAAAGACCGGAGGCCGCATATCTTTCGACGCAATTCCGGTTTCAAGAGAGAGTCTATGGGCATGCAAAAAGGCAGAAATGCGGCCTCAAATTGGGGCGAAATATGGCTCTGTTTACGGTTTTTTTGGTAATCTTAAGGTTGAGTGTTGCTCTGTTCCGTAAGGCGCAACAATAAGAGCCCCTAAGATTTTCCGAGTGCTATCTTTTGATAAATTCTAAGCACTTTCTGAAAGTTCTCCGACTCGCCCTAAGCGAATCATTCTTGCCGCCGTTTATGGCAAAATACCTCTAGATTGATCTCATGGGAGAGAGTTCAACAATGGCAAGTGCACCGATCAATGAGCCGACTTTCCGCGAAAGCGTAGACCATATGTACAACCGGGCCGTGGCCCTGATGGACATTTCGCCGGGCCTCGCGGAAAAAATTCGTGTCTGTAACGCGACCTATACTGTGCGCTTCGGGGTACGGCTTCGTGGCGATATGAAGACCTTTACAGGGTACCGGTCTGTTCATTCCGAACATATGGAGCCGGTGAAAGGCGGTATCCGCTTTGCTTTGAACGTGAACCAGGACGAGGTCGAGGCGCTTGCCGCGCTGATGACCTACAAATGTGCACTTGTTGAGGCACCATTTGGCGGCTCGAAGGGCGGGCTTTGCATCGATCCACGCGAATATGACGAACACGAGATGGAAATGATCACACGTCGCTTCGCCTACGAGCTGATCAAACGCGACCTGATCAACCCGTCCCAGAACGTTCCAGCGCCCGACATGGGCACGGGCGAGCGTGAAATGGCGTGGATCGCTGATCAATACGCGCGGATGAACACCACTGACATCAACGCCAAGGCATGCGTTACCGGTAAACCGCTGAATGCGGGCGGTATCGCGGGGCGCGTCGAAGCAACCGGTCGAGGCGTACAATATGCGCTGCGCGAATTCTTCCGCCATCCCGAAGATATGGCCAAGGCCGGTTTGTCAGGCTCGCTTGATGGCAAGCGGATCGTAGTTCAGGGTCTGGGTAACGTGGGCTATCACGCGGCCAAATTTCTTCAGAGCGAGGACGGCAGCAAAATCGTTGGGATTATCGAACGTGACGGCGGCCTGAAAAATCCGGACGGTCTCGATGTAGATGAGGTGCGCGCGCACATCATGGAAACAGGCGGGGTCAAGGGCTTTGCCGGTGGCGAATACGTAGAGCATGGCGCGCTGCTTCTGGAAGAAGAGTGCGACATCCTGATCCCGGCGGCCCTGGAAGGTGTGATCAACCTCGCCAACGCGAAGTACATCAAAGCTCCGCTGATCATCGAGGCTGCGAACGGTCCGGTGACATCGGGTGCCGATGCGATCCTGCGGGAACGGGGCTGTGTAATCATCCCTGACATGTACGCAAACGCCGGTGGTGTGACCGTGTCCTACTTTGAGTGGGTCAAAAACCTGAGCCACATCCGTTTTGGCCGGATGCAGCGCCGCGCCGAAGAGGCACGCCAGCAGTTGGTGATCGACGAACTGGAAGCTTTGTCTGCCTCGCTCAAAGGTGCGTGGAAGCCGAGCGAAAACTTCAAAACCCAGTATCTGAAAGGCGCGGGCGAGCTTGAGCTGGTCCGGTCCGGTTTGGACGACACCATGCGCGCCGCCTATCAAAGCATGCGGGAAACATGGCACGCGCGCGACGACGTTGATGACTTGCGGACTGCGGCCTTTATCGTGTCGATCGGTAAGGTCGTCAGCAGCTACCACACCAAAGGTCTATAAGGCCTTGCCCGGCGCACCTATCCCTCGGTGCGCTGGGCGATCCGCCGCCGATATGTCCTGTCAAAGGGTGACAGACGGTGGGATGAGACTTATGTCATGCTCAACCCTACAGGAGTTTGAGACGTGCATAAGACCGCAGCTATCACAGCCTTTTTCGCTTTGACCGCAACATCCGCATTTGCGCTGGATAAGGATGCCGAATGCGGCATTCAGGCCGATGTCGTTATGTCCGTGGTCGAGGCACGCACCGGCGGCCAGGATGCAGACGCGTCTGTGACAGCCGTTGCAGAAGGGCTGGACGATCAGGCGCAGAAATATGTCTCGGTCGTGCCCGCGATTGTCGAATGGGTTTACAGCCTGCCCGAAGACCAGCTTGGTGCCGAAGTCGGTGAAAGCTGGGCAACGGCCTGTAAGGCGCAGTAAGCCGAACTGGATGCGCGGGCGAAACCCGCGCGTGACGCCCTGAACCAATCGTTGAAAATGAAGCTGTCCGATGCGTCAGGCATCTGGACTCTGTTGACGACAATGCCGATAATTCGCCCATGAGTCTGCCCCCAGGTTTCTTGGATGAACTTCGCACCCGAACCAGCCTGTCGCAGGTTGTCGGGCGCAAAGTCATGTGGGACCAGCGCAAGTCCAATCAGGCCAAGGGCGACATGTGGGCACCGTGCCCTTTCCATCAGGAAAAAAGCGCCTCTTTCCACGTCGATGATCGCAAAGGGTTCTACTACTGCTTTGGCTGCCACGCCAAAGGCGATGCGATCGGCTTTGTTCAAGAAACGGAAAACGTCAGCTTCATGGAAGCGATCGAAATTCTGGCGGGCGAGGCCGGAATGCAGATGCCAGCGCGCGATCCTCGGGCGGCTGAAAAGGCCGACCGCCGGACGGAACTGGCGCAAGTCATGGAGCAGGCGGCGCAGTTTTTCCGGATGCAATTGCAATCGGGGGCAGGGGCCGCAGCCCGCGCCTATCTGGTCAAGCGCCAGTTGGATCAAACCACGCAGGATCAATTCGGCATCGGCTTTGCGCCGGACGGCTGGCAGGGTCTGTGGGATCATCTGACCGGAAAGGGCATCAAGCCCGAGTTGATCATGGCGGCGGGGTTGGCGAAGGACAGCAGTAAGGGCGGCAAGCCCTATGACGTTTTCCGCAACCGCATCATGTTTCCGATCCGCGATGCCCGTGGACGGTGTATCGCGTTCGGTGGGCGGGCGATGGACCCGAATGACAACGCGAAATACCTGAACTCGCCCGAGACCGAGCTTTTTGACAAGGGCCGCAACCTTTACAACCACGGTCCGGCACGGGAAGCCGCTGGTAAAGGCCAGCCGCTGATCGTCGCTGAAGGCTATATGGACGTTATCGCGCTGTCGGTTGGTGGTTTTGGCGCGTCGGTAGCACCATTGGGCACTGCCGTGACAGAAAACCAACTGCACCTTTTGTGGCGGATTTCGGATGAACCGATCATCGCGCTGGATGGCGACAAGGCAGGTATCCGTGCGGCTTACCGTGTGATCGATCTGGCCTTGCCGTTGCTTGAGGCTGGCAAGTCGCTGCGCTTTGCCCTGATGCCCGAAGGCAAAGACCCCGATGATCTAATCAAGGAAGACGGCCCTGAGGCGGTTCAGGCGGTTCTGGATAATGCTCTGCCGATGGTGCGCCTGTTGTGGCAGCGCGAAACGGAAGGGCGGGTGTTCGACAGCCCCGAGCGCAAAGCGGCATTGGATAAAGCCCTGCGCGAAAAGATCCGTATGATCCAGGATCCAAGCATCCGGTCGCACTACGGGGAAGAGATCAAGGATCTTCGTTGGCAGCTGTTTAAACGCGCGCCGGCCTCTAGCCGCGCGGTCGGGAAATCGGATGGCGGCACATGGCGACGCAAGGGCGCACCTTTGCCGCCAGTGGCCTCGACCAAACAGTCGCTTTTGGTGGCCAGAGGCGAGACCGCTGAAACGGAACTGCGAGAGGCTGTCATTCTGGCCTCGGTGCTGTCTTCGCCGGAAATCATCGACAGTTTCGAACCCGAACTTGAAGCCATGGAATGCAGCGATCCGGTTCACGCGACATTGCGCGACGCGTTGCTGCGACATCGTCCGATAGATATGGACGGAGCAAAAGAGGTGGCTGAACAATCAATTGGCGGGGTCGCCCTTGAAAACCTGCTGACCGCACGCCATGTCGCTCTTATCCCTTGTGTTCGCAAACCCGGAGATGCCCAACTGGCGCGTCTGACAGTCGTCGAGGAACTGGGGAAACTGGGCGCCGCAGCTGGGCTTGCGGCAGAGATTCAAGAGGCGGTGGAAGACTTGGATGCGTTGTCCGACGAAGCCGTCACCTGGCGTTTGGCGCAGGCCGCCGAGGCGCGCGCGCAGGCCCACAGGGCCGGTCAGGACGAAGGGGGGGATTTCGACAAAGGCGAGAATGGCGTGATGATGGATCGAGAAGAACGCCGTTCTTTTGCAGCTTTGTTAGAGGCAATCCAGAATTCGAAGGGGCAATCCTAGTGGTTTTGCATCACCTTCGTTAAAGAAGTTGGGCTAGGTAGGTGTGCGAATCACTTGTTCGCGGTATTGATTCGGCAAGACGAATCACGCGAATCGCCCACCCAAGGGGACCGTCCCCGAGAGGAGCATTAAATGGCAGCCAAAGATAACGATGACGCCAAGACAGAAAATCGGGATGACGACGCGTCTCTCGATATGAGCCAGGCCGCGGTCAAGAAGATGATCGCAGAAGCCCGGGAACGTGGCTACATCACTTACGATCAGCTGAACGAAGTCCTGCCTCCGGATCAGGTGTCGTCGGACCAGATCGAAGACGTTATGTCGATGCTGTCCGAAATGGGCATTCAGGTTACTGAAGACGACGAAGAAGCCGAAGAAGAGGAAAACAAAGGCTCGACCGAGCTTGTTGATGCCTCGAAAGGCCGTGACGTTGCGCTGTCTTCCGGAACGACCGAAAAGCTGGATCGCACCGATGACCCTGTTCGTATGTATCTGCGCGAAATGGGATCGGTCGAACTGCTGAGCCGTGAAGGCGAAATCGCGATTGCGAAGCGGATCGAAGCGGGCCGCAACACAATGATCGCAGGTCTTTGTGAAAGCCCGCTGACATTCCAGGCGATCACCATCTGGCGCGAGGAACTTCTGTCCGAAGATATTCTGCTGCGCGATGTGATCGACCTTGAAACCACGTTCTCTGGTCAGATGGGCGAAGAAGGCGAGATGGATGAACCCATCGTGCCGACCGCCGGTGCTGCGCCTGCTGCCCCGCGCAAAGCCGAAAACGCCGGCCCCGAGCTGGACGCCGACGGCAACCCGATCAGCAATAACGACGACGATGACGACGAAGATGATCAGGCCAACATGTCGCTGGCGGCAATGGAAGCCGCGCTGAAGCCACGTGTTCTGGAAACGTTGGACCGGATTGCTGCGGATTACGAAGACCTTGCTGAAATGCAAGACAGCCGGATTTCCGCGACCCTGAACGAAGACGGGTCTTTCAGCGCGACAGACGAAAGGCGCTATCAAGACCTGCGGTCCGAAATTGTGGTTCTGGTGAACGGTCTTCACCTGCACAACAACCGGATCGAGGCGCTGGTTGACCAGCTCTATGGCATCAACAAGCGCATCATGTCGATTGACAGCTCGATGGTGAAGCTGGCCGATCAGGCCCGCATCAACCGCCGTGAGTTTGTCGAAGAATACCGCAACCACGAGCTTGATCCCAACTGGATGGAGCGTATGGCCGAGAAATCCGGTCGTGGCTGGCAGATGTTCATCGAGCGCTCCTCTGACAAGGTTGAAGAACTGCGTTCGGACATGGCGCAAGTTGGTCAGTACGTCGGTCTGGACATCAGTGAATTCCGCCGCATCGTGCAACAGGTTCAGAAGGGCGAAAAAGAAGCCCGTCAGGCCAAGAAGGAAATGGTCGAAGCGAACCTGCGTCTGGTTATCTCGATCGCCAAGAAATACACCAACCGTGGCCTGCAGTTCCTTGACCTTATTCAGGAAGGTAACATCGGCCTGATGAAGGCGGTTGATAAGTTCGAATATCGCCGCGGTTACAAATTCTCGACCTACGCGACATGGTGGATCCGTCAGGCGATCACCCGTTCGATCGCGGATCAGGCGCGCACCATCCGTATTCCGGTTCACATGATCGAAACGATCAACAAGCTGGTTCGGACAGGTCGTCAGATGCTGCACGAAATCGGTCGTGAACCGACGCCGGAAGAACTGGCTGAAAAGCTGCAAATGCCGCTTGAGAAAGTGCGCAAGGTCATGAAGATCGCGAAAGAGCCGATCTCTCTCGAAACACCGATCGGTGACGAGGAAGATTCGCAGCTGGGCGATTTCATCGAAGACAAGAACGCTGTTCTGCCGCTGGACTCGGCCATTCAGGAAAACCTGAAAGAAACCACTACAAGGGTCCTGTCGTCGCTGACACCGCGTGAAGAACGTGTCCTGCGGATGCGTTTTGGTATCGGCATGAACACCGACCACACGCTGGAAGAAGTGGGTCAGCAGTTCAGCGTTACGCGTGAACGTATCCGTCAGATCGAAGCGAAAGCGCTGCGGAAGCTGAAACATCCCAGCCGGTCGCGCAAATTGCGGTCGTTCCTGGATCAATAAACAAAAGGGCGCCTTCGGGCGCCTTTTTTCTTTCTGCGGTCTCTGAAATGTGACGCTGCAATCCAGCACATCTGTCGTGCGTGGATGTGCATTTTCTGTTGCCGGTTTGTGCCCATTTACAAGCACACAGACAAAACAGGATGTGCTCTATGACCCGCTCTCTTTCTCTTCTTTCCGTTCTGTTGGCGCTGGCTGGTCCGGCGGTGGCATCAACCGGTGTTCAGACACTTGCAGATCAGGCTTTGACGGGTGGCCCGCTGTCGCCATGGGATCCGGTGATCCCGATCGAACAGATTTGCCGCAACTGATTTTAGGTGAATTGTCCGCAGTCGGATGGCGCCACTGACGAAACCATAACGCTTGATGCGTAAGTTCTGAGTCTGACGATTCTTTTTAACGTATTCCGCAATTTGGCAGAGGTTTTGCAGCCTTTAATTCCATGACACCGAGATTTTGGAACAAATTCAGGGCGTCCGGCGTTCCTAATATACCAACGCAGGAGGTGAACATGAAACGTACGGTTTCTTTCAGTGTAGTATTCGCAGCAGTCGCGGCAGCAGCTTTCGCTGCGACCGACGTGGTGTCGAACACGGCTCCGCGTACCATTTACATTGAGGTATCCAGCGACGAGCTTGCTGATTGTCGCCAGACTTTGGCGGATGTTGCCTCAATGCCTGCATACTCTGATGAAGGGTCGATGTTGCTGTTTACGCAGCAGTCCGACCTGCCTGATGTCCAGTGTATCGCCATCGACGCATGAACTGACTTGTAAGCTGCGCCTGCGCTCGGTGTAATGGACCCTGTCCAACGATGCGGAGCAGCCATGCAAACCAGTTTTACAATCGCGACGCGGGGCCAAGGGCTTTACGAATTTACGCATGATGTTTCGGAATGGGTGACAGGCACAGGCCTGCTCACCCTTTTTGTTCGACATACCTCGGCGTCATTGTTGATACAGGAAAATGCCGATCCCGAAGTGAAGACCGATCTGAAGGCCTTTTTCGCGCGCCTCGTACCGCCGACGACCGATCCGTCGATGTCCTACCTGACCCACACCTACGAAGGCCCCGACGACATGCCCGGCCATATCAAGGCGGCTATGATGCCCGTTAGCCTAAGCATTCCGGTCAGCAACGGGAAACTGGCGCTTGGAACGTGGCAGGGCATTTATCTTTTTGAACACCGTGATGCCCCGCATCACCGCAGTGTTGTGGCGCATATGTTGCGCGACTGACAACGCATCATGTGGGGGTGTTATTTCTTATCTACCCAAATTGTTGTTCAGCCCCTATAGTGCCTGTGGATAAGTGGGGATCAACCCCATTCCTGAGGCAGAGACGACATAAAGGGGGACGGCGATGCGCTGCCCGTTTTGCGGTAATGTAGATACTCAAGTGAAGGATTCACGGCCCGCTGAGGACCATGTTTCCATCAGGCGTCGGCGCTTTTGTCCGGCGTGCGGCGGACGTTTCACCACATATGAGCGCGTGCAACTGCGCGATCTGGTGGTGATCAAAACCAACGGCAGACGTGAAGACTTTGATCGGGACAAGCTGGAACGCTCGATCCGTATAGCGCTTCAGAAACGTCCGATCGAACCGGACCGGATTGATCAGATGATTTCGGGCATCGTGCGCAGGCTGGAAAGCATGGGCGAAACCGATATCCCGTCCAAACAGATCGGCGAGATCGTGATGGAAGCTTTGGCCCGCATCGATACGGTCGCTTACGTCCGGTTTGCCAGCGTTTACAAGAACTTCCAGGCGGCCGACGACTTTGACAAGTTCGTCAGCGAACTGCGCCCCGGCGCTATGCCTGATAAGTGATCGACACTGACAAACGCCACATGGCCCACGCCTTGGTGCTGGGTAAACGCGGGCTGGGCCAGACATGGCCCAACCCGTCTGTCGGCTGTGTCATCGTCAAAGATGGCCGGATCGTCGGACGGGGGCGTACGGCCTTGGGTGGGCGTCCCCATGCCGAGGTTGTGGCTCTTGCCCAAGCAGGTGAGGCCGCGCGCGGTGCGACGGCCTATGTCACGCTTGAACCTTGTAGCCATACTGGCAAAACGCCCCCCTGCGCGCAGGCATTGATTGATGCAGGCGTTGCACGTGTGGTCGCAGCGATCTCCGACAGTGATCCACGCGTGTCCGGCCAAGGTTTTGACATGCTGCGGGATGCGGGCATCGAGGTTACGACCAACGTGATGGCGGAAGAGGCGTACTATGACAACGCGGGCTTCTTCCTGAAGGTCGAACATGGTCGCCCGTGGGTGACGCTGAAACTGGCATCCAGCTTTGATGGGCGGATCGCCACGGCCAGCGGTGAAAGTCGCTGGATAACAGGCCCCGAGGCGCGGCGCGTTGTTCATGCCGAACGGGCCAGACATGACGCGGTGATGGTCGGGGCGGGCACAGCACGTGCCGATGATCCTGATCTGACAGTGCGTGGCATGGGCGAGGTGCCTCAGCCGGTGCGCATCGTCGTCTCCCGCTTGATCGATATTCCTTTGATGAGCCGCCTTGCCCGCACCGCGCGCGATGTTCCGGTGTGGATTTGCCATGGCCCCGATGCAGCGCGCGAGATTTGCGAGGCTTGGGAAGGACTGGGCGCAAAGCTGATCCGTTGCGATCTGAACGGTCGCCAGATCGACCCACGGTCGCTGTTGCAAGAGCTGGGCGAAATCGGCCTGACACGTGTGTTCTGTGAAGGGGGCGGGGCCTTGGGCGCGTCGCTTCTGGGGGCTGATCTGGTGGATGAACTTCTGGGCTTTAACGCGGGCATTGCGATCGGGGCCGAAGGGCAGCCCAATATCGGAGCGCTGGGGCTTGGGCGTTTGGCCGAGGCACCGCGCTTTCACTTGCGAGATGTGCGGCAGGTCGGGGATGACATCCTGCACCGCTGGACGCGGAACTAATCAGCGACGCCAAAGGTGGCTTTGACTGGCGAGCAATCCTTGAAGCTTTGACAGCATTCGATTGGCGGGGCCGGGTTTCGGCAGGTTTCCGCATTTCAGACGCTGGGCCACGACCTCGACCGGGCAGGGGCGGCCCGTTACCGGATCGCGATACCGCGGGTAGGCGATCAGCGTGGCGTGAACGAGGCCTTCCAACGTCGGGCGTGGGCCGGTCAGGCGACGGGCGGGGATATCGCCCAGATCACGCGTCAGGCCCCAGCCCGCGTAGAAGGGCGCGCCTGTTGTCGTCACCCTACACCCACGCATGAGGGCCTCGAACCCAGTCAGCGAGGTCATGGTCCATACCTCGTCGACCTCACCCAGCAGGGCCCCCATATCAACGCCGCGCAGCGTCTGGTTGGCCCATTGCTCGGGCGTGGCGACATCGCCGGTGCGCAGGCCTGCCTCGACATCGGGATGGGGTTTCCAAAGCACCACAGCGTCCCTGTTTTCCGTGCGGACCTTCGCCAGCAGATCGGCGTTCTGACGGATGTCACCCGCGCCAAGCAGGATCGAGGCATCGTCTTCGACCTGACCGGGCACCAGAATGCGATGCCCTGCGGGAAGCTTGGGAACCTCGCCCATCAAGTTGTATTTCGACAGACCTCCATCGACGAGAAAGCGGATCAATCGGTGCGCCCGTTCGATCTGATCGCGCGGCAGGTTCACGCTGTCGGCGATCAGCTGTTCCAGCCGCGACGGGCGGCTGGGATCGTAGTAAATGCCCATGTCATCAGTGACCAGAGACATCGGTGGCACAAGGTTCGCGCCTAGCCCCTGAGACCTTAGAAAACCGTCTTCGACCCGAACCAGTTCCGCATCCGGCGCAGCTTTGCTGGCCCATGCCATCAGGCGGCGGTTGTCGGTCACTGCCAGTTCCTTGGCTTTGGCTGGATCGTCCTCAAACCGGATGCCGCAACCGCTGCCGTAGAAACCTTTCAGCGGCCCGCGTTTCCACAGACGCATTCCTTGTGCGACCCAGCCAGCGCGGTCTTCCCGCCATGCGCGTGCCTCAGCCTCAAGCGTCGCAAGCACGGTTTCAACCTCGCACCTTCGATTGCGATAGGTATCGTACCAAACGGGGTAAAGGATCATCGCGCCCGCAACCAACTGCGCGCGGGTCAGTTTTCGTGCAGCGCGTCGGTAAACAGGGTTTTCATCCTCGGTCAGCCCCCAGCCTGCATAAAACGGCTGGCCGAAAACGCGTGGTTTGTGACCGGCAAGAATGGCCTCGAACCCCATTTGCGATGAAACGGTGTAAACCGCGATGGCCCCATCCAGAAGCGCCCAGGGCGATGTGCCGTCCGGAGCAAAGGACATGTTTTGCGACAGATCTTTGTTGCTCAGGTGCCCTTCGCGAAACCCTGCGGCGGTTTCAGGATGCCCCTTAACCACGATATGCGGATGGGGATGTTCTTCGCGTGCAACGAACAGCATTTCGCGGAAACGCGAGACATCGGCACGGCTGGCAATCACGCTGGCATCACCTGCGGTTTGGTCAATCACCAGAACATAACCCGGATCAGGCACCGGTATGTCCGGATCAAAGGCCGAGTACTTGGACAGATGCGCGCGACGCATCCAAGCGATGACGCCATTGGCACGGGCCAAAAGCGCGCTGTCGTCCAGCGGTTCGGTTAGCAAAAGCGTTTCAAGGTCTGATGGTTGCTCGGGGTCGAAGTGAACGCCCTTTTCGTCAATCAACAGGCCCAAGGGCGGTTCGCCGGCACGTCCGGGGTGCAGGGAGCGCAGCCACGCATCCTCGACCCGCACAATACGTGCGCCGGTTTTCTCGGCCATGGCCTCGCCGCGTGCGGCAAAGGGGGATTTGCCCCAGACGCCGATCACGTCGCGGTCAGATGGCCGCCCAACGGTCACTTTCCAACCGGCTGTTTTTAGGATGTGACGAATGCGGCGGGATTTCAGGAAACCCAGCGAATAGACGTAAAAACGCCGGAGATCGGTGTCTCCGGCGTTTGAATGATGCCCGATTGGGGCCACGTGTCAGCCTCCGGACGCGACGCCCAGCGTCTCTGCAGACGTGCGCAGCGATGTGACCGAACCCAAGGTGCCTGTCAGCGATGCAATCGTGCGGCTCCATTGCGTGAACGGCGCTTCAGTGACGTAAAGCGTGTCTTCGTCGCGGATCACAAAGTCACGCGCGACGAACAGACCGTTGGGCTGTGTCAGGTCAAGCACGTAGACAAAGCGCTGTGCGCCGACCAGATCGCTGCGGCCCAGAACCTGATTGGCGATCTCAGCCGGTTCGTTGCGGAATACAAAGACGCCGGTCGGGTCTGCTGCCGACGGTACAAGGCCGCCAACCTGAGCGATGGCCTCGACTGCCGAAATGGTGCGGCTTTCAAACGGAACTTGGGCTTGCGTGCCTGTCGCACCCAGCGCGGTAAAGGCGCGTGTGTCGCCCTGAACAAGGATCTTGTCGCCGCCACGCAGCGCAATATCCAAAGTTGGGTTGTCGTAAAGGTCCTGGAACCAGATCGTGTCGGACATGGTCCCACGGGTCAGTGTGACCTGTGCGATTTCCGGTTCGATCGCGACGCCACCTGCACGGGCCAGCATGGCAGACAGGGTACGGGTCGGGCGTTCGATGGCGTAGACACCTTGCGAACCGACGGAACCGGACAGCGTGACTGTCGAGCCGTCGCCAGCAACGCGGCGCACCTGAACCTGCGGGTCAGGGGTTTGATCGGACAGACGTTCTGTGATGATGCGGCGCACGGCCTCGGGCGTGTTGCCAGCGGCTTTGATGCGGCCTGCGTAAGGCACAAAGATAAAGCCAGAGCCGTCGACCTGAACCTCTTCCAGAATGGTTGCGTTCGACGCTTCACCGGCCAGCAGGCCGTCGTCGACGTTTTCCCAGATGGTCAGGCCCAGTGTGTCGCCGGGGTTGATGGTGTCAGAGCCGATCACGCCTGCGTTCAGGAAGCCTTCGCTGAAGCCAAGTGCGGGGACAACGGCAGTCACGGCTGCGACGCGGTCATTCGTGGCGACGATAAAGGCATCGCCTTCGCGCTGGACAGAGCCAGCATAAATTTCGCGTTTGTTCGGTCCAACGCGGGGAAGGCCACAGGACGCCAGAATTGACGTTGCAACCAATAGGGCGATACCTCGCGCCCAGCGAGAGTGGGGACGTTTCACTGCTCGGTCTCCTCGACCTTATTATTCTGCCTCGGTCTTTTTTGAGAAGATTAGCTTTGAACGTTTTGAAAAGCCAGCATTTGTTGCGATTGGCGTTATGTCACAATCCGCAACTGTTGCCGCGGGGCCGCGGTGCCTTGGGCGAAAGCATCATAGGGATCTTCGCTTGCCAGCATCATATCAACCACCTGACGCATCAGTTGGCGACGACCGCGGGCCGAATAAAAACCGCCCGGAAGTTGGCTGGTTTCCAGCAGGTAACGCCGGTAATCCTTGTAGGCTTTGTTGTCTGGCCGCGTGGGCTGGGCAAAGAAATCGGGCAGGTTTTGCGTCGAGACGAACTCGGGCTTGGCATAGACGGCCTGTCCGAAGACGCGCAGCGGAATGCCCCGCCACAGCACCTGCTGGGCAGCGGTTGAATTGACGGTCACAGCGGTGCGCGCGTCGTTCAACAACTGCGCAAGTTTGCCACCGCGGACATAATGCACGCGGTCTTGGACGCCATGTTGCTTGGCCAGATTGCGAATGGACCGGCGCACGTTGACGCGGCCGTCTTCCAGCGGATGTGCCTTGAAAACAAGGTGATGGTGGCCGGGCGCGCCTTTGGCAAAGCCTTCGATCACCTCGCCCAGAAAATCCGGCATGGTGTTGAAGGGCGAATGTTTCTGGAAGCTTGAGTCATGTTCAAGCTGCATCAAACACAGGTGATAGGGAAAGCCGCCCAGACGAATGCGCGCTGTGGCGATTAGGCGGTCTGCCCATGTCAGCGGCATCAGCAAAAGACGCTTCAGGTACAGCTGGAATTCTTTGCCTACGCTGACATCGCGGTGTGACCGGAAGTTGGTAAAGGCGCCGTTCCGGAACATGACAAACCAATGGTACAGCGCGCCGTAAAAGATGTGCTGCCGCATGTCCCCCCAATGGGCGGGGGGCAGGGGGGCCTCCATATCGGATTTTTCCAACGCGGCCTGCATGTCCGCGACGGACATGTCCATCAGGCGTGAATGCCCGTTCGATCCGCCGCGTTCGTAGGTCACCCAATACGGGCGCATGTAGCCTTCTTCGAAGACATGGATATTCAGACCCTGTTGACGTGCATGTTCCACCGCTTCGGCATGAATGCGACGCACGTCGCCGTACAGGACCAGATCGGTGACCTGCTTTTCAGCCACGATTTCGGCAAAGCGGGCGGGCCATTCGTCGATGGTGCCGTTGTAAGGAATGAAGGTTTTCGGGTGGAACCAGAAGGCGCGGTCGCCTGCGTTAAACCCGACGCGCCACGTTTCCGCACCGGTTTTCCGGAGCATGCGCCCGAGACCGTTGAAAAACGGCCCGTGCGGTCCCTGTAAAAACAGGAAAACGCGCGTCTGTCCGGTTGCGTAACTCATACCCGCAGATTATGTCCCAACTCACCTAACGCCCCTTTTTACGCGGTGATACCGGCAAAATTAAGGCCCCATATTCTTTGCGGGGCAATCCATAGCAAAAAGGCACAAGCATTATGTTTACTGGCATCGTGACCGACATCGGCGAAATCCGCGATCTGGAACAGCGCGGCGATTTGCGGGCGCGTATCGCGACGAATTATGAGACATCCGGCATCGATATGGGTGCGTCTATTGCCTGTGACGGCGTGTGCCTGACGGTGATGGGGCTGGGGTCGGATTGGTTCGATGTCGAAATCAGCGCCGAGTCCGTGTCCAAGACAAACATCAGCGCGTGGAGCGTGGGTTATCGTGTGAACCTTGAACGCGCGTTGAAGGTGGGTGACGAACTGGGTGGTCATATCGTGTCCGGCCATGTTGATGGCGTGGCCGAGGTCGTGTCGATCCGCGATGAGGGCGACAGCACCCGCGTGACGCTTCTTGCGCCTGCTGAACTGGCCAAGTTTATCGCGCCCAAGGGATCGGTCGCTTTGAACGGCACATCCCTGACCGTGAACGAAGTTAAGGGCAACGAATTCGGTATCAATTTCATCCCCCACACCAAGCAGGTCACCACGTGGGGTGATGTGCAGGAAGGGGATCGCGTGAACCTCGAGATTGATACTCTGGCGCGCTATGTTGCGCGTTTGGCTGAAGCCAGCTGAAAATACTTAAATAATCGAGCAGTCGGAAAGGCGTGGGGAAACCCGCGCCTTATTCGTCTTCTTTGCAGAAAAGTTCGTAGACGCATTCCAGCATCTTTTTCGGACGATCATCGGCCAAACGGTAGTAGATCGCCTTGCCGTCGCGGCGCGGCACAACCAGACCTTCCAGACGCAGGCGCGACAATTGCTGGGACACAGCCGCCTGACGGGCAGACAGCAGCTCTTCCAGCTCGGTCACAGATTTTTCACCAGATACCAAATGACACAGGATCATCAGCCGGCCTTCGTGGCTGATGGCCTTCAGGAACGCCGCCGCATCAGTCGCTTTTTCAGCGATCTGATCGATCTCTTCGTCGTCCATGTCTACTCGCAAAAGAGGCAGAGCCATCTTGTTATTCCTTAATCCTAACCGGTGTTACGAACCGGATGGTTTAAACTCTGGCGATGCCACCAGCATTTCCTGCAGCATCGGCCAGAAAAAGTTTTCGCCCGGATACCCTTCGAGACGCGCGATTTCCTTGCCGTCATCAATCAGCACAAATGTCGGGGTGTAGACAACCTTTCGCGCATAGGACACGCCCTCAGGTGGGCCGTCACTCAGGTCTGCGCGCAATAAAGGTGCAAAGCGTCCTTCATCGGTGTTGGGGTATACTGGGCCGATTTCATCCAGCCACGCAGCGCAATAGGCGCAGCCGGGTTCTTCGACCATGATCAAACGCGTGTCCGCCATGCCTGTCTGGGCAAGGCCGATCACGGCGGCAACGCCTAATACGGCGCGCAAAGCTATGTCACGCATCATCTTCATGACGCACAACATAATATGAATGTGTGAATTGGACAAGATTAGACCAAAGTACGCGACGGTTTGAAGCGGTCCGGCAACACTGGGTTGAGCGTGTCGCGTAAGGTGGCGTGTTTTTAGATCAGGCGCAGGTTGCGGATGCTGCCCAGCAGACGCGGAATTTTTTCTTTGAATTTAAAGAAACCGGCCTTGGCATTGGGCCAGGCATCGCGGTCAAAGTCGTGCAGAACACGCACCATGGGCATATCCCATTTCCCCCGCAATATATCGGCGACAGGGCCAACGGGCGGATAGGACGTTACAATTTGTTCGGCGCCTACGGACGCGGCCCAAGAAGCTATCTGGTCAGCACTTTCCAGCCCCTTTGTGACAGGTCCGGTCTTGTCGGCAAGGCGGCTCAGGCCATCGTCGATTGCCGCCGATTTGAACGAAAGGACATGCGGCGCAGGTTGCAGAATGCTTAGGCGTTTTGCGGTCGTTATGGTTGCCGTCGCGATGGGCTTCAGCCCCTGTTCAAACAGCCAATCGGGCGTCAGATCGTCCTCGTGCAGCAAAAATGCTGTGCGTTTTTCGGGATCGAACCGGTCGCCTTCCGGTGCATCCATGCGCGGCGGATGCGGCGCGCCCTGCAATGGGTCTGCATGGCTGGCCAATTGATACTGGGGGTGAAACCGCCCTTCGGTGAACTTCGAGATGTTCGAGGTTCTTGCAAGGTACGTCTTGCCCTCGGTTTGAAGCCCGCCGACCCAGCGCCATGACAGGGTGTTCGACGCCGGATCACCATCAAGCAAATGTCGCATGAAGAAGTCAGCGCCCAAAGCCCACGGCAGGCGCAACGTGAATATCCAGATCGAAGCAAACCACATGCGGCTGTGGTTGTGCAAGTAGCCCGTCTCAACCAGTTCTTTGGCCCATGCATCAAAGCAATCGATGCCCGTTTCACCGTTGCAGGCCGCTTCCCATTCCTGCCGTAGGCCGGATTGTGTCTGAACCTGATCCCAAGCCAACGCCAGTTCCGCCCAATAGGCCCCCCACACTGCAGGGCGCATTTCCAACCAACCCTTCCAGTAGGTGCGCCAGTAGACCTCTTGGATAAATTTTTCGGCACTGGCGGGCGAATGGTGTTTCAAGGTTTCAAGCAACACCTCGTCTTCCCGGATTAGGCGATGACGGATGTACGGCGACAGTCGGGATACGTTTTTGTGCTGACCTGGGCCAAGGTCGAAATTGCGGCGTTTGGCATAGTCGGCACCGGCTAAGGGCGCGAAATCGGCAAGGCGTGCAAGGCCTTCTTCACGGGTTGCCGCCCATTTGTGTGTCTCGGCCATTCGCGCGTGCCCCAATTCCGGATCGTTTGATGGCGACCTAGCTGGGGGCGTTGCCAGATCAAGTGATCGACCGCGCGTTACTTTCTTTTGATCATGAAATTTCCGCCGCCCCTTGCAGCCCCCTAGGGTGACAACTAAGACTCTATCAACATCCACAGGATATTGCGGTCCTAAGATTTCAGAGGCAGGCGAAGATGAAAGATCCGATTGATACATATATGAACACGCTGGTGCCGATGGTTGTCGAACAGACAAGCCGTGGCGAACGCGCGTATGACATTTTCTCGCGCCTGTTGAAGGAGCGGATCATTTTCCTCAACGGTCCGGTGCATGACGGTATGTCCAGCCTGATCGTGGCGCAGCTTCTGCACCTCGAGGCGGAAAACCCGTCGAAAGAAATCTCGATGTACATCAACTCGCCCGGCGGCGTTGTGACATCCGGTCTGTCGATCTACGACACCATGCAGTACATCCGTCCGAAGGTGTCCACGCTGGTGATCGGTCAGGCGGCGTCCATGGGTTCGCTTCTGCTGACAGCAGGCGAGGCTGGCATGCGCTTCTCTCTGCCGAACAGCCGCGTGATGGTGCACCAGCCCTCTGGTGGTTATCAGGGTCAGGCGACGGACATCATGATCCATGCGCAAGAAACCCAGAAACTGAAAAACCGTTTGAACGAAATTTACGTCAAACACACTGGCCAGACGCTTAAGAAAGTCGAAGCGGCGCTTGAGCGCGACAACTTCATGTCGCCCGAAGAAGCCAAAGACTGGGGTCTGATTGACGAGATCGTGACAAACCGCGGTAGCGCGGATTCTGCGGAATCCTAAGATTTAGGCACGCTGTTTGCTTAATGGACGGCGTGACGTTTTTTGACGTTGTAGGGCGGGGCACCCTGTCCTAAGCTGGTGGAAAGACCGGCGTTGACTGCCTGATAGTCGGGCACCGGCGCCCCGACTTGGCAAACTGGAAGGCCGGGAAAGGTACGATATGGCGACGAATTCAGGCGGTGACAGCAAAAACACCCTCTACTGTTCTTTCTGCGGAAAGAGCCAACACGAGGTGCGAAAGCTGATCGCGGGCCCGACAGTCTTCATCTGTGACGAATGCGTTGAGCTCTGCATGGATATCATCCGTGAAGAGACCAAAGGTTCGGGCCTGAAATCCACAGACGGTGTTCCGACACCTCAGGAAATCTGTCAGGTGCTGGACGACTACGTCATCGGTCAGGCCAAGGCCAAGCGCGTTCTGTCGGTGGCTGTGCACAACCACTACAAGCGACTGAACCATTCGTCCAAGTCGTCGGATATCGAACTGTCCAAGTCGAACATCCTTCTGATTGGTCCGACAGGTTGCGGTAAAACGCTTTTGGCCCAGACACTTGCGCGTATTCTGGACGTGCCGTTCACCATGGCGGATGCGACCACGCTGACCGAAGCGGGCTACGTGGGTGAAGATGTTGAAAACATCATTCTGAAGCTGCTGCAGGCGTCCGAATACAACGTCGAACGCGCGCAGCGCGGCATCGTCTACATCGACGAGGTCGACAAGATCACGCGTAAATCCGAAAACCCGTCGATCACACGCGACGTGTCCGGTGAAGGCGTTCAGCAGGCGCTGCTGAAGCTGATGGAAGGCACGGTTGCCAGCGTTCCGCCGCAGGGTGGCCGCAAGCATCCTCAGCAGGAATTCCTCCAGGTCGACACAACGAACATCCTGTTCATCTGTGGCGGTGCGTTCGCCGGTCTGGACCGGATCATCGCGCAGCGCGGCAAAGGATCGGCCATGGGCTTTGGTGCCGATGTGCGTGACGTGGATGATCGTGGCGTGGGCGAAATCTTTAAGGATCTGGAACCCGAAGATCTTCTGAAATTCGGTCTGATTCCAGAATTCGTTGGCCGTCTGCCGGTTCTGGCAACGCTGGAAGATCTGGACGAAGACGCGCTGGTCACTATCCTGACCAAACCGAAAAACGCTCTGGTCAAACAGTACCAGCGTCTGTTCGAACTTGAGAACGCCAAGCTGAGCTTCACCGATGACGCGCTCATCGCAATCGCCAAGAAAGCGATCGAACGCAAAACCGGTGCGCGTGGTCTGCGCTCTATCCTCGAAGATATCTTGCTGGATACGATGTTCGAACTTCCGGGTCTGGATGATGTCGATGAGGTTGTGGTCAACGAAGAGGCGGTCACATCCGACGCCAACCCGCTGATGATCTACGCCGATCAAAAGAAAGAGCCGGCATCGGCCAGCTAAGCTGATCTGCACAAAATTCGTAAACCCGCTGCGTGAAGAACGTGGCGGGTTTTTCATTTGTGCCCTGCGGTTCGCGCGCGCTTGACAAACCCCGCAGCGCGGATTTGAAGCGGAGGCGACACATGCGTAGGGAAAGGGTGTTTCATGACAATCAAACGCATCCACACGGGCAGCCCGTTTGAAGAGAAAATCGGCTACTGCCGCGCCGTTGTGGCGGGTGGTTTTGTCCACGTGGCCGGTACGGTCGGGCAGGGCGACACCGTCGAAGAACAGTGCCGTGCTGCGCTGGAAGTGATCAAAAAGGCCGTGACCGAGGCCGGTGCATCCTTGGAAAACGCGGTGCGCGTCAACTACTACCTGCCTGACGCGGCCGAGTTCGAACCCTGCTGGCCGATCCTGCGCGAATATTTCGGTGATAACCCGCCCGCAGCGACCATGGTGGAATGCAACCTGATCGACCCGAAATACCGGATCGAGATCGAATTGACCGTTCTGGCCTAATCGTCCTTGCGCCGCTGGCGCGCTTCAAATTTATCCCCGATGGCGGCCTTGACGGTGCGCCATCGGACTTTGGGCCAAGCCTCGTCACTGGCTTCGACAAAGCCCAAGCGGATCAAATCTTCCTGAACCGCAGGCATCGCAAGAACGCCAAGATCGTGACGCTTCTTCGCTCCGCCCTTTTTCTTATAGATCTTCTGTAGCTTTTCGACGGTCACGACCTCGATCCCGCAAAAGCTTTGTAGATGTTCGACGATCTGGTCGGTCGCGCCGGACTGGCGGCGCACCAGAATGGCAACCTTTTGATGCGGTTGCCCGACCATCCCGAACAGATGCAGCGCGCTGCCTTCAGCGGCGATGACGTACTTCGCGGCTTTGTAACGCGCGATCTGCGTGCGCATGTCATGCTTCTGCGGGTGAAAGATTTCGTACCCGTCAGTGGCTAGATGTTCTTCGATCTGGGTTTCGCCGATCAGACCACCTTTGTTCAGGCCCAGTTCGCTGCGCGAGATATACAGCTTTTCAGGGCCTTCGGGTTCGACATCAGCACCAATGCGCGTCTGTGCAAAGGTTTGAAACTGCGGCGTCCCCCGGACGATGTCACCCAACCCAAAGCCCTGTCCCGGAACCACAAGCTCTTCGACCTCGGTCGGGGCTGTCAGCACCTTGATCGGCAGGTCGATCCCGCAAAGTTCAAAAAACGCTCGTTGAAAGCCTTCGGTCTGATCGCCACGGGCAGGCCGTTTCGCGATAAAGACAATCCCGTCCGGAGGCGATGCCATGGCATCCAGCCCCCAAAGGCGCCCCGTGCTTTCCACCAGGAAATGCCCGAAGTGCACCCACAGAACGCCCCCCCAAAGCCAACGACCTTCCAGTTTCTCTACGTCGCCTTCGGGCTTGTCCGGTTCGACTGTCAGAGGCCGGAAATTGCGCCAGAAAGCACTGGTGTCACAATAGGACCCATCGGCACGCAGAATGCCTGCCTTCTGCTGGAACGCGCTTTCTGTGGCGGGGACGACAAGCGCCTTTTCCAGATGTTCGATTTCGTGCGACCAGCCGCCATTGGGCAGCGGCTTGGGCTGCGTGATCCGGGCGTCGGGTGTATCGGCATCGTCGATGTCTTCGTCGCTCACGCTTATACCTCGCGCGTGCAGGTCCAGACCTTACGGGTCGACACGTCTTCGTTTTTCTCAAAGCCTGCCTGCGTCAGGATGCGTTTGCATTTGCGCATGCCTTCCACTTCGTAGGCTTCAGGATGGAATTCCATCACGATAGCACGAATGCCGCTTAGATCGGCGTGCTCCAAGAGGTCCAGCTCACCGCCTTCGATGTCGCACAGCAGGACCGTGGGCTTCAGCTCTTCGACCACTTCGGCAAAGCTGACGGTGGGAATCTCGACTTCGCGCGTGCGGCGGTTGGCTTTGGCGATCAGCGACGAGCCCAAGAAAGAGTTCTGCACGTGGAATGTCATTGTGGCCGGACGGTCCGGGTTCGCGATCACCAACTGGTTGCGTACCTCGATACGGTCTGTCAGGTCGTTTTCTTCGTACAACGCACTGATATGGGGCAACATATCGGGGTTGGCTTCGAACGAAATGACGCGTTCCGGCTTGGCGTTCAGCGTACACACAGCGCCCACAATCCCAAGACCCGAGCCCATTTCCAGAACACGATCTTTTTCAGTCGTAACCAAAAGCGCGCCCTTGATTTCATCGCCTTCGTAGCGGGCTTGGGCGATCCGTTCGATGCGTGTTTCGTTTAGGTACGGCGACGCGGGCACGCGGACGCCGTGGCATTCAACTGCGATCTCGGTTTTGGTCATGGACTGCTCATTTGTTTTTTCGTCAAAATACGCATCGCCATCGGATTTGCACGGAAAAAGCAGCTGGTTTGGCAACAATGCCCGAAGATAGCGGGGCATTCGCCACAGTCCTTCGTAAAATTCCGTGCAAATACGCGCCCATATCGCGCGAAGTGTGCCGGATCATCTGGACGTCGGCGTGTGGATCGGGCATACCACAGCCAAGTGATCGGAGGCGATGCTATGGGCATTCTTAACACATTGCTGCGTGCTGTGACTTGGTGGAACGGCCAGACCCTGAATACTCAGCTGTTCACATGGCGTAAGGGCCAGAAGGTCGGCGAAGATGCTCAGGGCAATATTTTCTACCAGACCGCCGATGGCAAACGCCGCTGGGTGATCTTTAACGGCGAAGCGGAAGCATCGCGTGTTGACCCCGATTGGCACGGTTGGCTGCACCACACCTTCAAAGAAGCGCCCACAGATCGCCCGCTGGCGCACAAGCCGTGGGAAAAGCCGCATCTCGAAAACCTGACTGGCACGGCACTGGCCTATGCACCTGCAGGGTCCCTGCGTCGTGAAAAGCCTGCCGACCGTAGCGACTACGAGGCGTGGAGCCCGGAATAAGATGAACCGTTTCTTTGGTTCATTGGCGCTCTGCATGGCCATCGTCACTGCAGGGCATGCGCAAGAGGCGACAGCAACAGGTACGGGTGCGATTCTGCGCGGCTTGGATAAGCTGACAGGTCAGCTTTACGATATCGAACTGTCGCCCGGTGGCCTGACCAAGTTCGGACATATCGAAATCATTCTGGAAGACTGCCGGTATCCCGATGGCAACCCGTCAGGCGATGCCTATGCCTTTCTGACAATTCGTGACGTCAATGACGACGCCGAGGTTTACAGCGGCTGGATGGTGGCATCGTCGCCCGCGCTGAACCCGATGGAGCATTCGCGCTACGACGTCTGGCCGTTGCGCTGCACGACGTCCTGACCGCTGTCAGCAAGCGGATGGGCGGTGTAATCCGCATCCAGCTGCAAAGCATCCTGTAATCTTTGGTGATACGCCGCGCGCGGTATTTCGATCGCGCCAAGAGACGCCAGATGCGGCGTCAGGAACTGCGTGTCAAACAGGGTAAAGCCACAGCGGTTCAGGTGATCTACCAGCCATGCCAGCGCGATCTTGCTGGCGTCCCGTTTGCGCGAGAACATGCTTTCCCCGCAGTAGGCGCTGCCGATGGTCACGCCGTAGACCCCGCCAATCAGCATACCGTCATCCCATACCTCGATCGAGTGGGCGTGCCCTAGGTCGAACAGTTGCGTGTAGAGGTCGAAAATCTGGTCGTTAATCCAGGTTTCTTCGCGATCTGCACAGGCGGTCATGACACCTTGGAAATCGCGGTTCAGCGTTATCTGATAGGCGTCACGGCGCAGTGTTTTGGCAAGGCTTCTGGAAATACGAAAGCTGTCGAGAGGGAAGATGCCGCGCTTTCGGGGGTCGACCCAGAAGATATCCGGGTCGTCCCGTGTTTCGGCCATTGGAAATAGGCCGGACCGATATGCGTGTAGCAGCAGATCGGTGGTTATCGCAGTCTCAGCTGTCAGCTTTGTTCCATCGTCTTTTCAAGCCACTGTTCCAGCCAGTGGATTGTGTAATCCCCGCTTAGAACGTCCGGCTCTTGCAGAAGCGCATCGAACAGCGGGATCGTTGTGTCCACGCCATCTACGATCAACTCGCCCAAGGCACGGTACAGACGTGCCAAGGCCTCGGGACGGTCGCGACCATGTACGATCAGCTTGCCGATCAAGCTGTCGTAATAGGGCGGGATGGAATAGCCGTCATAAAGCGCCGAATCCATACGCACACCCAAGCCGCCGGGCGCGTGGTACTGCGTGATCTTGCCCGGCGAGGGCGAGAAGTTGGGCAGTTTTTCCGCGTTGATCCGGACCTCAATCGCGTGGCCGTTCAGCTTCAGATCTTCTTGAGAGAAGGACAGCGGCAGACCAGCTGCGACACGGATCTGTTCGCGCACAAGGTCTTGGCCAAAGATCGCTTCGGTCACAGGGTGTTCCACCTGAAGACGAGTGTTCATTTCGATGAAATAGAACTCGCCCTTTTCATAGAGGAACTCGATGGTGCCAGCGCCTGCGTATTTGATGCGGGCAACCGCATCGGCACAGGTTTTACCAATGGCTGCGCGTTCTTCGGGTGTGATGCAGGGGCCGGGGGCCTCTTCAAACACTTTCTGGTGGCGGCGCTGCAAGGAGCAGTCGCGTTCGCCCAGATGGACCGCGTTGCCTTTGCCATCGCCGAACACCTGAATTTCGATGTGGCGCGGCGTGGTCAGGTATTTTTCGATGTAAACTTCATCGTTGCCAAAGTTCGACTGACCTTCGGAACGCGCCGTATAGAACGCCTTTTCCATTTCAGCCGCGTTTTTCGCAACCTTCATACCACGACCACCGCCACCGGCAGTGGCTTTGATGATCACAGGATAGCCGATCTCTTCACCGACCTTCAGGGCCGTTTCCAGATCGGGCACGCCGCCGTCAGAGCCGGGAACGCAAGGCACGCCCAGTTCTTTCATGGTGTCTTTGGCGGTGATCTTGTCGCCCATGACGCGGATGTGTTCAGCGCGGGGGCCGATAAACGTCAGGTCGTGATCTTCGACGATCTGCACGAACTTTGCGTTTTCCGACAGAAAGCCATATCCAGGATGGATGGCTTGCGCACCGGTTACTTCGCAGGCTGCGATGATCGCGGGGATCGACAGATAGCTGTTGGTGGACTGCGGCGGGCCGATGCAGATGGATTCATCGGCCATACGCACGTGCATCGCATCGCTGTCGGCGGTCGAGTGCACCGCGACGGATTTGATACCCATCTCGCGGCACGCACGGACGACGCGAAGCGCAATTTCACCACGGTTGGCGATTAGAATTTTGTCGAACATTTCAACCTCACTCGAGGATGACGAGCGGTGCGCCGAATTCGACGGGCGACCCGTCTTCGACCAGGATGCGCTTGACGGTGCCAGCGCGCGGGGCCGGAATGTGGTTCATGGTCTTCATCGCTTCAACGATCAGAAGCGTGTCGCCTTCGTTCACGGTCGCGCCCACTTTGATGAAGGACGGTGCACCGGGTTCGGGCTGCATGTAGATGGTGCCGACCATCGGCGAGGTCACCGCACCGGGGTGCGATGCCGGATCGTCGTTTGCGTCGGCTGCAGGCGCGGCTGCGGCGGCAGGGGCCGCTGCTGCGGGTGCGGGGGCTGCGGCCGGTGCGGCGGCAGGAACCTGAACCGCAACTGGGGCGGCTTGCATCATACGGCTGACCCGGACGTTCAGGCTGTCATTATCGCCGTATTCGCGTTTTACCTGAAGTTCACTCAGATCATTTTCGCGCAGCAGTTCTGCCAGCGCCTGAATGAATTCCACGTCAGAGTCATGTTTTTTCTGTGTCATTCCCAACCTCGATCGGTAACGTCTGCTCAATCCGCGTATGCGACATTTAGCCCGATATAGGCTAACCTGCGCCGCGATAAAAGCGTTGCCGGTCTGGGAAATGACGGAGCGTCACTCAGAAGGCAAGAGCGGAGTGCGGTTTGATCCCGAGATTTCGTCGTCTTTCGAGCTTTCCAAAAGCGCTTCGATCCGCAGTTGCATGATCGACGGCGGGGCAAAATGATCGCTGGGATGGCGTAAAACATAGTCCAGTTTTTCTTTTGCCGTTGCGGGTTCGGGGATCGGTTTGTCCTCTTTGGCGGGTGGTGTGCGGATGTGCCGGTCCGCAAGCGAGAGGAAGAGGGAAGAGTGGCTAACACTCTGAATTGGTGAAATCTTCATGGCAGTTTCCGAAGTCGCTGCCCCCACAATAAACAATATAAACCAAGTCTTAAGCAGATCGTTCCGATTTCACTTATTAAGGTTAACGACGGTCGACTGATGGCCGAGTGTTTAGCTTGATCCGGTCTATCAGCGGACAGAGAAGGAAGCCTGACCGCAACTTTCGGTCCCCCAAAAGGAAACCGCCGCCCGATTGGGGCGGCGGTTTCTGTTTCGCTGGGGGGAGATCAGCGATTCATGCGGTTTTCGATCAGATCATCGACAACCGACGGATCGGCCAGTGTCGACGTATCGCCCAACGCGCCATAGTCGTTTTCGGCGATCTTGCGCAGGATACGACGCATGATCTTGCCCGAACGTGTCTTCGGCAGGCCGGGGGCCCACTGAATCAGGTCAGGCGACGCGATCGGGCCGATTTCGGTGCGGACCCATGTGCGCAGTTCTTTACGCAGGTCGTCCGAAGGCTCTTCGCCGTTCATCAGGGTGACGTAGCAGTAGATGCCCTGACCCTTGATGTCGTGCGGGTAGCCAACAACGGCGGCTTCGGCGACTTTTTCGTGTGCAACCAGCGCGGATTCGACCTCGGCTGTGCCCATGCGGTGACCGGAGACGTTGATCACGTCATCGACGCGTCCTGTGATCCAGTAGTCGCCATCTGCGTCACGACGGCAGCCGTCGCCCGAGAAGTAGTAGTTCTTGTAGTCCGCGAAATACGTCTTCTCGAAACGCTCGTGGTCGCCCCAGACGGTACGCATCTGACCCGGCCAGCTGTCTTTGATCGCCAGAACGCCCTCGGTCGGGAATTCGTGGATCTCTTCGCCTGTGGTCGGCTCCAGAACAACCGGCTGAACGCCGAAGAACGGCTTCATCGCGGCACCCGGCTTGGTCGCGTGCGCACCCGGAAGCGGGGTCATCAGGTGACCGCCGGTTTCTGTCTGCCACCATGTGTCAACGATCGGGCATTTGCCCTTGCCGACAACGGTGTTGTACCAATTCCACGCCTCGGGGTTGATGGGCTCGCCCACGGTGCCCAGAATGCGCAGATCGGACAGATCGCATTTGGTGACGAACTCTTCGCCCTGGCCCATCAGCGCACGGATCGCTGTGGGCGCGGTGTAGAAC